>NZ_JBWKZU010000077.1:0-18334 GCF_059424825.1 Acidovorax sp. GW101-11A03
GAACAAGGTGCTGCGCTACAGCCAGGCCGTGGCCGAGAGCGCCTACGAACGCTTCGAGACCCTGTTTGCCAGTGTGCCCCTGGCCCTCATGGTGGTGGACGAGCACGACATGGTGGTGCAGGCCAACTCGATGGCCCACCGCTCCTTCCAGCCCACCGAACGCGACCGGCCGCTGACCGCGCTGATGCCTTTTGTGTGCCCACAGGACGCCGCCCGCGTGCGCGAGGCCTTTGCCCAGGCGCAGGACCTGGGGCACAGCGAGGCCAAGGAGGTGGTGTTCCTCATCAACGACACCAGCCGCATCACGGGCGACCTGCACATCGCACACATCGAGGCACCCCAGGCCAGCGGCGCACCGTTGTCCCAATTTTTGTGCGCGGTGATCGACCAGGGCCCGCTGCTGGCCGAGCGCCAGGCGCTGCAGCACAGCGCGCTCACGCTGCAGCAGCGCAACGAACAGCTGCACGCCAGCGAGAAGCGGCTCGAAGCCGTCATCAATTCGGCGCTGGACGCCATCATCTGCGTGGACCAGCACCAGCGCATCACCGTGTTCAACCCCACAGCGGCCGCGCTGTTCCAGTGCAGTGCCAGCGACGCACTGGGCAGCACGCTCGACCGCTTCTTGCCCGACGCGGCGCAAGCCCTCGCGTTTGCGCAGCTCACCACGCAGGCGCTACTGGGCGAGATGACGGCCCTCACTGCCAGCGGCAAGGAACTGGCCGTGGAAGTGAGCGTGTCGTTCGAGCGCCATGCAGAAAGCGTGGGCGGGGGCGAGACCACCACCGTGTTCGCGCGCGACCTCACCGGCCGCAAGAAGGCCGAGGCGCACCGCAATGAGCTGGAGGCCCAGCTGCGCGAGTCGCACAAGATGCAGGCCGTGGGCACCATGGCCGGGGGCATTGCGCACGACTTCAACAACATCCTGGGCGCGATCCTGGGCAATGTGGAGCTGGCCAAGGCCGATTGCGCCGCAGGCTCGCCCGTGCTGGAGAGCCTGCTGGAGATCGACAAGGCTGGCCGCCGCGCGCGCGACCTGGTGCGCCAGATCCTCACCTTCAGCCGCAACGAGCCCCCGCAGCGCTCGGCCGTGTCGCTGGCCGAGGTGGTGCACGACACCGAACGCCTGCTGCGCGTGACCCTGCCCCCCGCCATCGAGCTGCACATGCAGTTGCAGGCAGGGTTGCCCCCCGTGCTGGCCGACGCCACCCAGGTCGAGCAGGCCTTGCTCAACCTGTGCACCAACGCCGTCCACGCCATCCAGGGCCAGGGCGGCGAGCGCGGCAGCATCCATGTGGAGGCCGCCACGGTGCAGCCCGACCAGCGCCTGACCGAACGCCTGGGCCTGGCGCCCATCGACTACGTGGCCCTGACGGTGCGCGACAGCGGCCCCGGCATGGAGGCGGCCACACTGGAGCGCATCTTCGAGCCCTTCTTCACCACCAAGCCCGTGGGCCAGGGCACGGGCCTGGGCCTGGCCGTGGTGCATGGCGTGATGCGCACACACGAAGGTGGTGTGGACGTGCAAAGCACGCCCGGCCAGGGCAGCCGGTTCACGCTGTACTTTCCGGTCGCAACGGGCCAGACAACCGCCCCCCCGGCGCCTGCCCCGGCAGCACCGGCTGCACCCGCCACACCATCGGCCACCGCAGCCGCGACCTCCACGCCGCGCCAGAAGCCCCATGTGATGTACGTGGACGACGACCAGGCCCTGGTCTTTCTGGTGCAACGCCTGCTGCGCCGCCGGGGCTACGAGGTGAGCGGCTTCACCGACCCCCACGAGGCCACCGCCGCGCTGCGCACGGCGCCCCAGCGCTACGACCTGCTGGTGACCGACTACAACATGCCCGGCTTCTGCGGCGTGGATCTGGTGCGCGAGGCGCGCCTCATCCGCCCCGGCCTGCCCGTGGCCCTGGCCTCAGGCTATGTCACGGCCGAGATCGAGCAGGCCGCGCTGGCCGAAGGCGCACAGGCGCTGATCCACAAGCCCAATGACGTTGAAGAGCTTTGCGCCACCGTTGAGCGCCTGGTGGGGGGCGACAACCATGCCGCAAGCTGAGACCTTTGCGCAGGCTGCATTCTTGGCGCCCAAGGTATCGGCAGAGGCCAACCACGTCGAGCGCGTTGCAAACCCTCAAGACCTATGCGCCCCGGTGGCGCTGCATGAGGACGCCGACGTGCTGGTGTTGTACAAGCCCTCTGGCCTGCTGTGCGTGCCGGGGCGCGGCATCGACAAACAGGACTGCCTGAGCGCACGCGCCCAGTCGCACTGGCCGGGCGCACTCATCGTGCATCGACTGGACCAGGCCACTTCGGGTCTGGTGCTGATGGCTCGGCATGCCGATGCACAACGGCGCTTGAGCCTGGCATTTGAGCAGCGGCAGGTTCACAAACGCTACGTCGCGATAGTTCAAGGCCTGGTGGACGCCCCGGCCGGCACCTGGGCAGACATCCACCTGCCCATCGCCGCTGATTGGGAGCGGCGCCCCTTGCGCGTGATCGATGCAGTGCACGGCAAGCCCAGCCATACCCGCTGGCGCACGCTGTCACATGATTTGACTGCCAGAACCACCCGTGTCGAGCTCGAACCCCTGACGGGCCGCACGCACCAGCTGCGCGTGCACATGGCCGCCATGGGCCACCCGATTCTGGGAGACGCGTTGTATGCGGATGCCGCCACACAGGCCCAGTCCTCACGCCTGTTGCTGCATGCCGCAGAACTGGCTTTGGCGCACCCCGCTACCGGGCAGCCCATGCGGTGGGAACTGGTGGCTGACTTTTGAAGCTTTTTTGCCGCCCACCGCCTGATGGGGCTCATATTTAGCTATTTCTTTAATAGCAAGCCAACTCAGTGAACGGGCAGCAGCGCCGCGACCGACTGGCTCAACTGCTCCTGCCAGGGCAACGCATCCACCACCGTTGACAGCAGCTCAAGGTTCTTGTGCCACCCGGTGTCATTGCCCGTGGAGTACACCAGCATCACGTTGCTGCGGGGCTGGCCCAGCCGTGCAAGAGCAAAAGGGCGCTGTGCTGTCCAGAGACGGATATGCCAGTCCCAGCCGATGGACACCACAGGGCAGGACGCGCTCACCCATTCCGTGTAGCCACTGATGGTGGTCTCGCATCCGCACACCGCAGCACGCGGCTCCACCAGGTCCAGGTCCACCGCCGACATCAGGTGGCGGATAGGCAGCGACAGCAGTTCGTCAATCGACAGTCGCAACAGGCCATCTGGCGATACCTGCACGGGGTTCACGCTCGCTCTCCGCCGATCGCCCCGATGGGCACCCACCCCTGGCTGACACTGCCGCAAGGGCCTGCAGCGCCTGAAGGCAGCAGCATCAGCCCAGCAACCCCAGCATGGCGGCACGCACGGTGGCGGCCGTCTTGTTGGTAGTTTGCAGTTTGGTCACGGCATTCTTGACGTGGAAGTTCACGGTGTTTTCCGACACATCCAGCAGCGAGGAAATGTCGGCAGAGGTCTTGCCGTCGGCGGTCCATTTGAGCACCTCGATTTCTCTGGCCGTCAGATGCGGCTGCATCTCTTCGGCCTGGCGTGTCGTAAAGATGCGCGACAGGATCAGGTGCGCAATGTGCGCCAGCCAGCGCATCTTCATCTCGCTGCGGGCAATCTCGTCGGATGTCAGGGCCTCGGACGAACGCGCCAGTGTCAGCATGCCGCGCACCCCACCCCCGTCAATGCACGATTGCGCCCATCCAAAGCGCAGGCCGAACGAGCGCGCGTCTTCCCAGAAATCCTGGGCCGATGCAAACACGTCGTCCGACCAGACCAGTGGAGTCTGCTTGCGGCACCCATGCTGCACGGTGGGATCCACCTGCACATAGCCCTGCCGCACATACCGCTCCTGCCAAGCCTGCGGGTAGTTGTTCAAAAAAATGGTCTTCGGGTTGGACAAGGGCATGGGTACCCGCAGGCCATAAGCGCAGTACTCAAACCCCAGGGCTTGCGCAGCAAGCTCGATTTTGCAAAAAACCTCCTGCTCAGACTGCGCGCGATCCATCACCCCCAAAAGATCTTCTTGCCAGCTTGTCATAGGACTCCAACCCGAGCGCCACCCCACAGAGACTGACCATCTGCGTGCGCACTGCGCACCATCAAACTACGGTTACGTTTTTCCACATTCTGGCGGCATTGAAGCCCTTTGGCGAGCTGATTCTGACAAGAAAGGCGCCCGGCAACACCTACCAGAGTTGGTAGTTACAAATATTTCCGTGTGATTTTCTAATGGGTAAAACTCATGAAGGAATCTCCGATGCGTATCACCTCTGGCTGCTCTGCTGAATTGCATCCGCCACTGATGACGCGCATGGCCCGGTACCGGCATCGTGTTTTTGTGGAAAAACTGGGCTGGCAGCTGCACTGCCGTGATGCCCTGGAGCTGGACCAGTTCGACCGGGGCGACACCGTCTATGTCATCGCCCAGAACGAAGACGGCGAAGTGATTGGCACCGCCCGGCTGCTGCCCACAACCCGCCCCTACCTGTTGGCCGAAGTGTTTCCGCAATTGCTCAATGGCGCCCCGCCACCCGAAGCGCCAGAGGTGTGGGAACTGTCCCGCTTTGCAGCGATGGATTTTTCAGGGCCCACGGGCTCCGCGCTCGACCAATTCTCCTCGCCCATCACCACCGGCCTGCTGCAAGCGGCCAGCCGCTGCGCAATGGCACATGGGGCCCAGCGCATGGTCACGGTGTCTCCCCTGGGTGTGGAGCGTCTGCTGCGCCGTACAGGTTTTGAATCCCATCGCCTGGGCCCACCCACCCTGGTCCAGGGCCATCCGCTTTTTGCCTGCTCCATCCGGTGCAAGTGACTGCACCTGCGCGCAGCCTGCCCAACGCATTTTCCTGAGCCGACCATGCCGCTCCCATCCTCGCTCCAGACGCCCCAGCCTCCCGCAGCTGCGGTCCCAAGCCTGGCGCCCCCGGGCCTGAGGGTGGTCATCCCACACCTCGGGCGGGTCACTGCCGACTTGCGCGAACACCTGCTACAGCAACGTCCCGTCACCCTCTGGCTCACCGGCCTGAGTGGTGCTGGCAAGTCCACGCTGGCCTATGCACTGGAGGAGGAACTGCATGGCCTCGGCTTTGCCAGCTTCGTGCTCGACGGAGACAACCTGCGGCACCGGCTCAACCGCGACCTGGGCTTCAGCGCCGCCGAGCGCTCGGAGAACATCCGGCGCGTGGCAGAAGTCGCCGCACTGATGAACGACGCCGGACTGCTGGTCTTCACCGCACTCATATCCCCCCAGCGCAGCGACCGCGCCATAGCCCGTGCGCTCATTGGGGAACACCGCTTTCTGGAGGTGCATGTAAGCACCCCGCTGAGCGTGTGCGAGGGCCGCGACCCCAAGGGTCTGTACACCATGGCACGCGCGGGGCGCATCCCGCAGTTCACCGGGGTTTCCGCCCCCTACGAGGCCCCCGAATCGCCCGATTTCAGCATCGACACCGCCCACCTGAGCCTGCGCGAGGCCTGTACGCAGCTGCTCGCGCTTCTGCGCCAGCGCGGGTACATCCGCTAGGGCAGTCTTTTTTTGCACGATTCTTCCGATGTCTCCCATGCACGCCCAAAAACCTGCCTCAGCGCCCCCCACCCCGGGCACTGGATTGAACGCCTATGACCTTTTCAACGGGGATGCAGACGGGCTGTGCGCGCTGCACCAGCTGCGCCTGGTGGAGCCCCGCGACAGCGTCCTCATCAGCGGGGTGAAACGGGACATCGCCCTGTTCGACCAGCTGCCCTCCGGTCGGCCGCTGCAGGTGACGGCGCTCGATATCTCGTGGGACCGCAACGCGCAGGGCGTGTGCCGGGTGCTCAACGGTGGCGGCCAGGTGACCTACTTCGACCACCACAGCGCAAAAAAGCTCTTTCGCCATCCGCAGCTCGCAGCCCACATTGACTCCGGCCTGGACGTCTGCACCAGCATCCTGGTGGACCGCCACCTGGGCGGTGTTTTGCGCCAGTGGGCCATCGTGGCAGCCTACGGCGACAACCTGGACGCCGTGGCCGACCGCATGGCGCGCGAGCACGGCTGCACGGCGGCCACACGCGGAGCGCTGGCGCAGCTGGGCTACCTGCTCAACTACAACGCCTATGGCGAAAGCCGCGAAGACCTGCACTTCTGCCCCGTGCAGCTGTACCGGTCTATGCACCGCTTCGAGAGTCCGCTCGACTTCATGGCCAAGGCCTACGAATTCCGCCGCCTGCTGGAAGGCCATGCCAGTGACCTCAAGGCCGTGCAGGGTCTCACGCCCTACACCGCCAACGACAAGGCCACCGTCTACGTGCTGCCTGACCGCGCATGGGCCCGGCGCCTGTGCGGCACCCTCGCCAACCAGCTTGTGGCGCGCAACAACGGGCGCTCGGTCGCCGTGCTCACCCCCCGTTCGGACGGCGACTTTCTGGTCAGCCTGCGCATTGGCAGCGCCAGCGCCAGCCGCGCCGACGTGTTCTGCAGCCGCTACCCGGCAGGTGGCGGCCGCCACGGCGCGGGCGGCATCGACCGGCTGCCCGACCAGGACATGGATCGCTTCATCAACGAGTTCTTCGCGCACCTGGAGTCAGACACACCATGAACCAGCCAACCCGCACCACACGCCCGCTTCCGCTGTTGATGATTCCACTGCGGCGCTGCGGCAGCCACGCGCTGCGCCTGCGCCTGAACGCCAGCCCGCAATTCCACTCCCCCTATCCACTGCACATCGTGGACTTCATGCCGCTGGTGCCGCTGTATGGCGACCTGCGCGACGACGGCGCGTACCGGCAGATGGTCAAGGACGTGGTGGGACTGCAGCAGGCCAGCATGGTGAGGTGGCCGGGCATGCACTTCCATGCCGAGGAGATCTTCGACACCCTGACGCACGAGCCCCGCAGCGTGCACCGCATTGTCTGGGAGCTGCTGCTGCGCAGTGCAGAGCAGCACGGGGCCAGCGTGGTCATGGACAAGTCGCTCGACAGCGTCCACTACGCCCACGACCTGATGGCCCTGTTTCCGGAGATGCGCTTTCTGAACGTGGTGCGCGATCCCCGGGCGCAGGTGGCCTCGATGAACCGGGCGATCATTCACGACTTCAACACCACGCTCAACGCCCTGGCCTGGGTCAAGGCCCACACCACAGGTCGCGCGCTGGCGCTGCGCCACCCCGACCGCGTGCTCACCATCCGATACGAAGACTTCCTGGCCGACCAGGAACACACGCTGCGGCGCATCTGCCAGTTCATCGGCATCGAGTTCCTGCCGCAGATGCTGGACATCGCGGCATCGCAGGAAGCGCAAGACCTGTCCCGCATGTCTGCCCTGTGGGAGTCCAACTGCTTTGCGCCCCTTCCGGCCAACAAGGACAAGTTCAAGACCCAGTTGCAACCCCACGAAATCGAGACCATCGAAAGCCTGGCGTGGGAAACGATGCGCCACTACGGGTACGAATGCATGACCGATGTCCAAGCCCCCCACCCCACGCCAGCCGTACTGGAGCAATGCCGCCAGCAGTCGGAGAAACGGCGCAGCGAGGCCTGGGAGCAGCTGCTGCGCAGTGCGCCGCGCGACTATGCGGCCCGCCGCGTGCGGGCCGACTACCTGGATCGCGTGCGCCAGCGCCTGCAAAACACCCGCACCATGGAAAACAGGGCAGCAGCCCTGTCCTGACCGGCGCGGCAACACCATCGGCTCCCCCGGCCCCGCACCTCTTCACCCACCTTCGCCACTGCACCCTCAAGGAGCCGCCATGCGCATCAAAGACCTGAAACTGGGCATTCGACTTGGAGTGGCGTTCGGGCTGCTGCTGTTGATCACCATGGTCATCGCCGCACTCGGCGTCATGAGCGTGACCGCCCTGCAGCACAGCAACGAACACATCGCCACCTCGGAGCTCAAGCGCCAGGGCATCGTGCACCAGTGGCAGACCGACATCCAGATGAACTGGCTGCGCACCGAGGCCTTCCTCAAGGCCAGCGACGCTCAGTACGCTGGCAAGCTCAAGAAAGACATGTCTGCCGTGGTCGAGGTGCAAAGCAAGCGCATGCAGGAAGTGCGCAGCTACCTGTTGCCCGGAAAGGAAACGCAGCTGTACGAACAGGCCATCGCCGCGCGCGATGCCTACCGCGTCAAGCGCACCGAACTCGTCAAGGCCAAGGAGGCTGGACAGGATGTGGCCACACAGACCGATACCGTGCTGGCGCCCATCTTTCAAAACTATGCAGGCACGCTGCAGGAGCTGACCCGAACGCTGGACGAAGGCGTGGCAGACACCCTCAAGGACACCACAGCCAAGGCCACAGCCAGCATTGCCTGGATCGGTGGCAGCTCCGTGGCCGCCATCCTCGCAGGGCTGCTTCTCGCCTGGTTGACCACCAACTCCATTACCGCCCCTGTGCAACAGGCAGTCCAGGCGACATCAGCCATCGCGGCGGGTGACCTGGCGACCCCCATCCCCGAGGGCGCCAAGGATGAGCCGGGTCAGTTGCTCACCGAGCTGGCGCACATGCGCTCCAAGCTGGCCGATATCGTGGCCAACGTGCGGCAAAGCGCAGAAAGCGTCTCCACCGCCAGTGCGGAGATTTCGCAGGGCAATCACGACCTTTCTGCCCGCACCGAACGCCAGGCCAGTGCGCTGCAGCAGACGGCTGCGTCCATGGAAGAGCTCGGCTCCACGGTGAAGCAAAACTCTGACAGCGCCCAGCAAGCCAACAGGCTTGCTCGCGATGCCAACGATGTTGCCCTGCAAGGTGGCAACGTCGTGACCCAGGTGGTCGAGACCATGAAGGGCATCAACGACAGCTCCAAGCGAATTGCAGACATCATCAGCGTCATCGATGGCATCGCTTTTCAGACCAACATTCTGGCGCTCAACGCAGCCGTCGAAGCCGCACGCGCAGGGGAGCAGGGACGGGGCTTTGCGGTCGTGGCCAGTGAAGTGAGGGGTCTGGCCAGCCGATCGGCCGAGGCAGCCAAGGAAATCAAGGCGCTTATCTCTGCCAGCGTCAGCCGCGTAGAGCAAGGCACGGCCTTGGTGGACAAGGCGGGACACACCATGGCGGAGGTCGTCCAGTCCATTCGGCGTGTGACGGAAATAGTGAGCGAAATCAGTGCCGCAAGCTCGGAGCAGAGCGAGGGTGTCGGTCAGGTGGGCGAGGCCGTGATGCAGATGGACCAGACGACCCAACAAAACGCAGCCCTGGTGGAGGAAATGGCTGCCGCAGCCAACAGCATGAAAACCCAGGCCCTGGACCTTGTCCAGTTGGTCTCGGTGTTCCAGCTCAGCGCCGTTGGCAGCAGCACCCCGATGCCTGCAGTCACCCACGCGCCAGCGGTGCTGACGCCGGTGGGGAGGGTCGGCGCGCACAGAGCCATCGCGGCGTAAGACGACAAGCCGCGCCAGCTTCGCGCTGACGGGGACCGACGGGGATCCCGTACTGGGGGCGATGGTTCGAGTGGACTATGCCAGCGCCAGCACCTCGGCCACCGGCCTGCGGGGCTTGGGCGCCGCCGCCTCTGCGGCACGCCCCACGGCCACCAGCATCACGGGCAACTCATCGGCCTGCAGCCCAAAGGCGCCCGCCACCCCCGCTGCATCAAAACCACCCATGGGCGCGCTGGCCAGGCCCATGCCCTCTGCCGCCAGCATCAATGTCATCGCGGCCAGCGAGGCCGAGCGCACCGCCTCATCACGCTGCAGTTGGGCATCGGGGGCATGTGCCGCAGACGCCTGGGCCACCCAGGCATCCCCCACCGCCTGGCCAAAAACACCGGCACGCACCACAGGCGCCAGCCGCTCGGCCAGCCGGGTGTGGGCCTGCAGCGTGCCGCAGACGATGTAAGTCACAGCGGCATCCAGCACCTTCTGCTGGCGCCAGGCCAGCGCGTGCAGCTGCGCCTTGGCCGCAGGCGTGCGCACTGCAATAAAGCGCCAGTTCTGCAGGTGGTAAGCCGTGGGCGCCAGCGTGGCCAGGCGCACCAGCTCGGCAATCTGGGCTTCATCCAGCACATGGCTTGCGTCGAAAAGATGGGTGGAGACGCGGGTTTCAATGGCCGAAGCCACGGTGTGAGAAGACATGGAAACACAGACCTTTCAGATCAACAAAGAAAAGAAAAAAGGAAGGACGAAACCGGAGAACAGGGCGCCTGGGGCTTCAGCGACCCGCGCCGCGCTGCGCCATGGCCCACTGCACCGCCAGCACGCAGCCCAGCACCGTGGCCATGCCCAGCAGCGACACGCCGCGCATGGCTTGCCCCAGCAGCGCCCAGCCCAGCACCACGGCCGTGAGCGGGCTCAGCAGCCCCAGCGACGCCACGGCCACCGTGGGCAGACGCTCGATGCCCCGGAACCACAGCACATAGGCCACCAGCGCCCCCGCCAGGCAGAGGTACACATACCCACCGGCCTGCGTGGCCGTGAGTGCGGGCAAAGGCGGGTCGGCCCACCAGGCCACCGGCGCCAGCATGAGTCCGCCCAGCAGCAGCTGCCAGCCGGTAAAGGCCAGCACCGGCAGGCCGGACTGCCAGCGGCGCGAGAGAAACGTGCCCATGGCCATGCACACCGTGCCCGCCAGCGCCGCCGCCACACCCCACGCGTCCCAGACGGTGCCGGGGGCCAGCAGCAGCAGGGCCATGCCCGCCACCGCCAGCACGCCCGCCCCCAGCGCCACGCCCGGCGGGCGGCGCTGGTCCACCGCCCAGGCCAGGCCCATCACCACCAGCGGGCCGATGGCTCCGACCACGGCCGCCAAGCCGCCCGGCAAGCGGTAGGCCGCCACAAACAGCAGCGCCTGGAAGACACCGATGTTGAGCGCAGCCAGCAGCGCCATGCGCCCCCAGCCCCCGGGTACCGGCCAGCGCCGCGCCCACAGCACCAGCAGCAGCCCCGCAGGCAGCGCCCGCAGCAGTGCCGCGGTGAACGGCCGACCGGGTGGCAACAGCTCGGTGGTGACGACGTAGGTGGAGCCCCAGATGGCAGGCGCCAACGCGGTGATCAGCACATCCAGCCAGCGGGAGGATGGTGAAGAGGACGAGCTTGATGTCATGATTTTTATCTTCAATTCAAGATAAATCACTGTAGCATAAAATCTCGATATCAAGATAAAAACGCCTATGCCTGATACCCGCCCCGCAGACGCCGTGGATGCCATCCTGGCGCAATGGCACACCGAACGCCCCGACCTGGACGTCTCCCCCATGGGACCGATTGGCCGGCTCAAACGCTGCGCCGCGCTGGTGGACCGGCGGCTTGAAGCCGCCTTTGCGCCCTTCGGCCTGTCGTTCTGGGAGTTCGACATGCTGGCCACGTTGCGCCGCTCGGGCGCCCCCTACTGCCTGGCCCCCACCACGCTGTTCTCGACGCTTATGGTGACCTCCGGCACCATGACGCACCGCATGAACCGGCTTGAAGCCAGTGGCTGGATCACACGCCTGCCCAACCCTGCCGATGCTCGCAGCCTGCTGGTGCAGCTCACCCCGGTGGGCCTGGCACTGATCGACCGTGCGGTGGAGGCCCATGTGGCCAACGAACACGCGCTGCTGGCCCCCCTGCGCGCGGCCGACCTCGCCGCCCTGGACCGCAAGCTGGCCCAGTTGCTCGCGGTGCTGGAGTCGCCCGAGGGTCAGTGAGGGCCTGAATGCAGCCCCGCGGTGCGTACTGCGCAGTAACATGGCGGGATGCCTCACAACCACCTCACCATCCTCACCGGCGCCTCGCGCGGCATGGGCCTGGCCATGGCCCAGCAGCTGCTCAAAAGCGGCAACACCCTGATCTGCATCGCCCGCAGTACCAACCCCGATCTGGCCGCCGAGGCCAAGGCCGCAGGCGCCACGCTGGAGCAGTGGCAGCAAGACCTGTCGCAAGGCGAGCAGGCCGCGCACCAGTTGCAGGCCTGGCTGCAGGCCCAGGGCCCGCAGGCGTTTGCCAGCGCCACCCTCATCAACAACGCGGGCGTGATCCCGCGCATTGCGCCGCTGTCTGCCAGCGCCAACCCGCAGGATCTGGCCGACCTGGCCCACGCGCTGCGCGTGGGGCTGGAGGCGCCCATGCAGCTCACCGCCGCTTTCCTGGGCGCGACGGACAGCTGGACGGTGCCGCGCAAGGTGCTCAACATCTCCTCGGGCCTGGGCCGCCGGGCCATGGCGTCACAAGCCGCCTACTGCGCGGCCAAGGCGGGCATGGACCATTTCACGCGCTGCGTGGCACTGGACGAGGCCCTCAAGCCGCATGGCGCCAAGGTATGCTCGCTGGCGCCCGGTGTGATCGACACCGACATGCAGGTCCAACTGCGCGGCGCCGACCCGGCCGCCTTCCCGGATCGCCAGAATTTCGCCAACCTCAAGACGGGTGGCCAGCTCACATCGCCTGCCGACGCCGCCACCCGCGTGCTCGCCTGGCTGGAGCGCGCAGACTTCGGCACCAACCCCGTGGCCGACGTGCGCGAGGCGTGAACCTATTACTCCTGTTTTTATAGCTATCAACGCATGATGGACGCGCGGAAGCGGCCATTTTTATTCATATCTTTTCTACAAGGACCTCCCCATGACCCGTGAAGTCGTCGTCGTCAGCGCTGTGCGCACCGCCATTGGCACCTTTGGTGGCAGCCTCAAGGACATCGCCCCCACCGACCTGGGTGCGCTGGTCGTCAAGGAATCGCTGGCACGCGCCAGCGTGGAAGGCAAGGACGTGGGCCATGTGGTGTTCGGCCACGTGGTGAACACCGAGCCCAAGGACATGTACCTGTCGCGCGTCGCGGCCATCAATGGTGGCTGCGCCGAAGGCACGCCCGCGTTCAACGTGAACCGCCTGTGCGGCTCGGGCCTGCAGGCCATCGTGTCGGCCGCGCAGGCCATCCAGCTGGGCGATGCCGACGTGACCATCGGCGCAGGCGCCGAGGTGATGAGCCGCGCACCGTTCGCCAGCCTGAACATGCGCTGGGGCGCGCGCATGGGCGACACCAAGATGGTGGACATGATGATCGGCGCGCTGCACGACCCCTTCCACACCATCCACATGGGTGTGACGGCCGAGAACATCGCCGCCAAGTGGGGCATCAGCCGCGAAGACCAGGACAAGCTGGCCGTGGAAAGCCACAACCGCGCCGAACGCGCCACCGCCGCGGGCTACTTCAAGGACCAGATCGTGCCCGTCACGCTCAAGTCCAAGAAGGGCGATGTGCAATACGCCACCGACGAACACTTCCGCCCCGGCGCCACGCTGGAAGACATGGCCAAGCTCAAGCCCGTGTTCGTGAAGGAAAACGGCACGGTGACGGCCGGCAACGCCTCGGGCATCAATGACGCCGCCGCTGCCGTGGTGCTGATGGACGCCGCGGCCGCCAAGGCCCGTGGTGCCAAGCCCCTGGCGCGCCTGGTGGCCTACGCCCACGCGGGCGTGGACCCCAAGTACATGGGCATTGGGCCCGTGCCCGCCACGCAGCTGGCGCTGAAGAAGGCGGGCCTCACCGTGGCCGACCTGGACGTGATCGAGGCCAACGAAGCCTTTGCCGCGCAGGCCTGTGCCGTGACCCGCGACCTGGGCCTGGACCCGGCCAAGGTCAACCCCAACGGCTCGGGCATCTCGCTGGGCCACCCCATCGGCGCCACGGGCGCGCTGATCACCGTGAAGGCGATCCACGAGCTGCAGCGCGTGCAGGGCCGCTATGCGCTGGTAACCATGTGCATTGGCGGCGGCCAGGGCATTGCGGCAATCTTCGAGCGCCTTTGATTTTTGAGCGTGGCGGTGGCTGCCATCGCCAGTGGCGATGCTGCCACCCGCTATTGGCAAGGCGGGCGCCGCCGGTGATCAGCGATCATTGGCGCCCGCTGGCCCAGACCCGCCATGCAGCATGGCCCCACCCACTGCCTGCGCATCCCATACAACGACGGAGACTTTGTTCACCATGATTCGCACCCTGCTTTCCTTCACCGCCCTCGCCTTCGCGCTGGGCACCACGGCCCACGCCCAGGCGCCCGCACCGGCAGCCGCCTACCCCACCAAACCCATCCGACTGATCGTGCCCTTCCCGCCCGGCGGCGGCACCGACATCCTCTCGCGCCTGGTCGCCACCAAGCTCACCGAAGGCGCCAAATGGACCGTGGTGGCCGACAACAAGGCGGGGGCAGGCGGCACCATCGGCATCGGCGAAGCGGTGAAGGCCGCACCCACCGGCTACGACATCGTGATGGGCCAGAAGGACAACCTGGTGATCGGCCCCTGGCTGTACAAGAACCTGCCCTGGGACCCGACCAAAGACCTGACGCCCGTCGCCCATGTGGCCTGGACGCCCGTGGTCATCGCCACCAGCGTCAACTCCAAGTACAAGACCCTGGCCGATGTGGTGGCCGCCGCCAAGGCTGCGCCTGGCACCATCACCTATGGCTCGCCTGGCAACGGCACCTCCATCCACCTGGCAGGCCACCTGTTCGAGCAGGCGGCAGGCGCCAAGCTCAGCCACATCCCCTACAAGGGCTCCAACCCCGCGCTGATGGATGCGCTGGCGGGCAATGTAGACCTGCTGGTGTCGTCCCTGCCCTCGGCCATGGGCCAGATCAAGGCGGGCAAGCTGCGCCCGCTGGCCGTCACATCGGCCAAGCGCAGCTCGTCACTGCCCGACGTGCCCACGGTGGCCGAATCCGGCTTCAAGGACTTTGACGTGAGCACCTGGTACGGCGTGTTCGCCCCCGCAGGCACCCCCGCGCCCGTGGTGGCCACGCTGAATGCCGAGGTCAACAAGCTGCTGGCCACGGCCGACATGAAGGCCGCCATCCAGGCCCAGGGCGCCGAGCCCGAAGCCATGACATCGGCACAGCTGGGCGCCCTCCTGAAGAAGGAATACACGCAGTGGAAGGGCATTGTGGAAGCCTCAGGCGCGAAAATCGAGTAGCCCCCTGAGTCGCCTGCGGCGCCTTCCCCCTGAAGGGGGACGCACCCGGTGGCCTGGCGGAGCCAGCTCCACGGGTGCACTGGCGCTGGAGCAGCTGGCTGCGGGTGGTTTACTGCTTTATCGAGGACTGAAATGAAAACGGCTCCTTTCGGAGCCGTTCTTCATGGGGGATGACGCTCAGTCGCGCACGACCAGCACGGGGATGTGCACCACGCCCAGCACGCGCTGGGTGACGCTGCCCAGCACCAGCTTTTCGAGGCCTCGGCGGCCGTGTGAGCCCATCACGATCAGGTCGGCGCCCGAGGTTTCGAGTGCACGCAGGATGCCGTCATGCACGGCATGGCCCTCGCCCACCAGGGCGTTGGCCTGCACGCCCGCTTCGGCCATGGCTTTTTTGGTCGCATCCAAGGCGGCATTGGCTTCGGCCGTGGCGGCATTGATGTACTGCGCCTGGCCATAGGCAAAGTCGGCGCCTACGCCGGTGAAGGGATAGGGGTCGATCACATACACCGCCGTCACCGCGCTGCCAAAGGTCTTGGCCAGGGCTGCGGCCTTGGAAACAGCCAGCATCGAGGTCTTGGAGCCATCAACGGGAACCAGAATGTGCTTGAACATGGTGCTACTCCTTAAGTGAAGGGTGGGACCAAGCTTGTGACCTGGTCATGGGCCTCAGTGTGGACTGCCACCATACCCCGCATCTTGATTCGCATCAAATCCGGCGCACTCATACGCGTTTTCAGGCGACAGGGCCCTGCCCCACCACATCGGCCCCCTGGAAGTTGCCGCGCCGGCAGGTCACCACCAGCGTGTCGCGGTGGCCGCCCGCCGCCAGGGGCTGGATGGGGGTGGATTCATGGATCATGCGCGCGTCGTCCAGCAGCAAGAGCGACCAGGGTTCGGTGAGCGTGAAGCGCTGGCCGCTGGGGCCGGTGGCCTCGAACACGCGGGTCTCACCGCCCTTCACACCTTCGCGGCCCACCAGGAACACCGCCACCAGGTCCACGCCGTCGCGGTGCGCGCCCTCGGGCGTGGGGCGGCCAATGCCGTCGGTGGTGTCGATGCGGAACTGGTGCGCTTCCACGAACCAGGGTGCGGGGGCGTCCGGCCCGGCAAACACGGCGTCCGACACGCCCGCCAGCGCCGCCAGCAACTGTTGCCACACGGGGGTTGCCACGGTGGCGGGCTCCATGGGCGCAAACCAGCGCTCCATGCCCCCATGCAGCGCGTTGTATTCCACCGGCTGCCAGTGCGCGCGGTGCGGCGCCTGCTGCACTTGCCCGCCCTGCACCACAAAACAGGCATGGCGGCGGCGACGGTAGCGGCCACCGTCTTTCAAGAACTCATCGGGTGGCAGCGCGGCCCAGTCGCTGTTGAGGGCCATCAGCGCGGGCAGATCGCAACCGATCCACTCGGCCACGGCCGCCGGGGACAACACGGCGTAGCCGCCCTGGCGCAGTTGGCTGGCGACTTCGGAAGGGGTGGTGAACGGAGGAGAAAAGGTGACTTGGGCCATAAGGGCCCGAGCTTAACCGCAGGCGCAAGCCCGCGATCTGCGGTGGCGCAAGAAGAGGACCGGGGCGGGCGAAGCGCCCGCCGCGCGCAGTCGCACCGGCCAATCCACCCAGCTACTCACGCCGCTCAGTCCCTGTGGCCATGGCCCTTGCCACGGCCTTCGCCCCGCTCACCCCGGTCATCGCCCCGCCCATGGCCGCGCCCGTGGTCGCGGTCATGTTTGCCGCCGCCGTGGCGGTGGTCGTCGTCCCAGCGGCGGTCATCGCGACTTGCATGGTGGTGGTGCTTGGGCCCCTTGCGCGGCGGGGGCTCTTGCACAAAGTACACCGGCTGGTTGCAGGCGTTGTAGCGGGCGCAGTGTTTGCCCCAGTTTTTCGCGTGGCCCGGCGGCACATACATGTAGATGGGCGACCGCGGCACCACCACGGCCGGGCGGTGGATGATGACGGGCTCGGCATAGATCAGGGGCGGTGGCGGCGCGTTGCCGATGTTGATGCGGCCATACACGCCCGGCGCCAGCTCGCCGCCCACGGTGGCGTTGATGTAGGTCTGGGCCTGCGCCCCGCCTGCGGCCGCCAGCAGCAGCGCGGCAGCGGCGCCGCACACCAGGTGGCGAAGGGTGGTGGATCTCGTGGAGGTAGTTGTATTGGTCATGGGGAACTCCGAAAGGCAAGCCCTGCCGGGGGTGTACGCACTGCGCGCAAACCACCCGGTGTACGGGGCCGGGGTGGCCGCGCTGATCGCGCAGCCTGCCGTACCTTACCTCTTGGAGGGCCGCCGGAATGTCAGCCAATGGCGACAAATCCAGCCGAGTAGCAGTTTTATAAGAAAAAACGGCCCTCTCCGCACACCCATCAATGGTTTTCAGCTATCAAAACAGGAGTATTTTGCCCTCACCCCCACCACAACCCGTCAAGGCACCACGACCGCATGCGCAGCAGCTGCCGCCTGTAGCTCCGCCGCCGGGCCCGGGCGCCCGAACAGGTAACCCTGCCAGGTGAGGCAGCCCAGGCCAATCAGCATGTCGCGCTGTTCGCAGGTTTCCACGCCTTCGGCAATTACGCCAAGGTCCATGCTGTGCGCCAGTGTGACGATGGTGCGGGCGATGCTGGCGTCGTCGGCGTCGGTGAGCAGGTCGCGCACAAAACCCTGGTCGATCTTGAGCTGGTCCAGCGGCAGACGCTTGAGGTAGCTCAGGCTGGAGTAGCCCGTGCCAAAGTCATCGAGCGAGAAGCCCACGCCATGGCGGCGCAGTTGCTCCATGCGGCCGATGGTGTCCTCCACGTCATCGAGCAGCAGGGTTTCAGTCAGCTCCAGCTTCAGGCGGTGGGGGTTGGCGCCGGTTTCCTCCAGCACCCCCAGCACCTCATCCACAAAATGGCTGTGGCGGAACTGCCGCGCACTCACGTTGACGGCCAGCGTCCAGTGCGCGGTGCGGGCGTCCTGGCCCCACGCCACCAGCTGCTGGCAGGCGGTGCGCAAGATCCAGGTGCCCAGCGGCACGATCAGGCCCGAGGCCTCGGCCACGGGGATGAACTCGGCGGGCGACACCAGGCCGCGCTGCGGGTGCTGCCAGCGCACCAGGGCCTCGGCACCCACCACGCCCTGGTGCGCGTTGATCTGCGCCTGGTAGTGCAGCAAAAAATGGCCATCGCGCAGCCCCTCGCGCAGCCCGGCCTCCAGCAGCGTGCGTGCCGTGACGTTGGCCTGCGTGCGCGGGTCAAAAAACCGCAGTGTGTTGCGACCCGCGCCCTTGGCCTGGTACATCGCCATGTCGCCATGCTTGAGGAGCTCGTCCACCGATCCCCGTGCATCGGCATACAGCGCAATGCCGATGCTGCACGCGCTGTGGTGCGACAGCCCGCCCAGCAGGTAGCTCTGGCTCAGGGCGGCCAGCACCGTGCGGCCCACGGTTTCGGCCTGGGCGGCGGCTTCGGCGGCATGGGG
>NZ_JBWKZU010000078.1:0-17866 GCF_059424825.1 Acidovorax sp. GW101-11A03
ATGGAGTTTTACAAGGCGGTGGCGGCCGACGACATGGCCACCCAGCACCGGCTGCTCAAGGAGTTCTTCATGCCGTATCTGGCCATCCGCAACCGGGTGGAGGGCTATGGCGTGTCCATCATCAAGGCGGGTGCGCGCATCGTGGGCCATGACGGCGGGCCGGTGCGGGCGCCGCTGACGGACCTCAAGCCCCATGAGGTGGAAGAGCTGGCTGCGCTGATCAAGAAGCTTGGGCCGCAGTAAGCCTCGCCTTTTTCCCCTAATCAACCCCCGCCCAAGGCCCCGCAGAGGGCCATCGACCATCCCTTTTGGAGACACATCCATGTTCCTTGCCAAGAAACTCCTGTTCATCGCCAGCGCTTGCAGCGTGGCCTTTGCCGCATCAGCGCAGTCAGCCGCCCCCAGCAACTGGCCCGACAAGCCTGTGACCATCGTTGTTCCATTCCCTGCCGGTGGCTCCACCGACATGGTGGCCCGCGCCATGGCACAGCAGATGGGAGACAAGCTGGGGCAGAACTTTGTGGTGGACAACCGTCCTGGCGCCACTGGCACGCTGGGTGCTGGCGCGGTCAAGCGCGCCGCGCCGGATGGGTACACACTGCTGGTGTCGTCACTCGGTGCCTTTGTCGTGGCGCCGCACCTGCTCAAGAGCGTGCCTTATGACGCGCTCAAGGACTTCGACTACATCACCGTGCCCGTGCAGGCGCCCAACGTGCTGGTGGCCTCGCCGGGCCAGAAGGCCCGCACGGTGAAGGAGGTCATCGCCCAGCTGAAGGCCAACCCCGGCAAGGTGAGCTTCGCGACCTCTGGCAACGGTTCCTCTGACCACCTTTCAGCCGAAGTGTTCTGGCAGCAAACCGGCACCGAAGGCCTGCACATCCCTTACAAGGGTGGCGCCCCGGCCATCAACGACCTTTTGGGTGGGCAGGTGGACTTTTCGTTCCAGAACGTGAATGCCGTGCTGCAGCACATCCGCGCAGGCAAGCTGCATGCGATCGCAGTGACCGGCGACAAACGCAGCCCTGTGCTGCCCGATGTGCCCACCTTGGCCGAGGCGGGTGTGGCTGGTGCCGAGGTGTACTCCTGGCAAGGCATGGCGGCGCCCAAGGGGTTGCCCGCCTCCGTCAAACAAAAGCTGGCAGACGCCGCCATCGCGGCGATCAATGACCCTGCAGTGAAAAAGCGCATGCTGGATCTGGGCCTGGAGATTGTGGCCAGCACGCCCGAGGCCTTCACCGCCTACCAGGCGCGCGAGTTTGCACGCTGGAAGACAGTGATTGAGACGCGAAAAATCACTGCTGATTGAGTTTCTCCACGGGGCATTGGCGTGCCCCATCCCGTTTCCCGAACACCATGACCAACTCTTCCATCCCCTCCGCCACCAGCACCCCTGTCATCACCGAACTGCGCGTCGTGCCCGTGGCGGGCCATGACAGCATGCTCATGAACCTGAGCGGCGCGCACGGCCCCTTCTTTACGCGCAACCTGCTCATCCTGCGCGACAGTGCAGGCAACACCGGGGTGGGTGAGGTGCCCGGCGGCGAGAAGATCCGCCAGACCATCGAGGATGCGCGCCCGCTGATTGTGGGCAGCCCCATCGGCCACCACAACGCCGTGCTCAACGCCATGCGCGCCCAGTTCGCCGACCGCGATGCGGGCGGGCGCGGCCTGCAGACCTTTGACCTGCGCGTCACCATCCATGCCGTGACGGCGGTGGAGTCTGCTTTCCTCGACCTGCTGGGCCAGCATCTCGGGGTGCCCGTGGCCGCGCTGCTGGGCGACGGCGTGCAGCGAACATCGGTGCAAATGCTGGGCTACCTGTTCTACGTGGGCGACCGCGGAAAGACCGACTTGGCCTATCGCACCGAGCCCGGTGCAGACAACGACTGGTTTCGCTTGCGCAACGAGAAGGCCATGACGGCCGAGGGCATCGTGCGCCTGGCCGAGGCCGCGTATGAGCGCTATGGCTTTGCGGACTTCAAGCTCAAGGGCGGTGTGTTGCGTGGGGACGAAGAGGTCGAGGCCATCCGCGCGCTGCACGAGCGTTTTCCCGAAGCGCGGGTGACGCTGGACCCGAATGGCGGCTGGCTGCTGAAAGACGCCATCCGCCTCACGCGCGACCTGCATGGCGTGATGGCTTACGCCGAAGACCCCTGTGGCGCCGAAGGCGTGTTCTCGGGCCGCGAGGTGATGGCCCAGTTCCGCCGCGCTACGGGGCTCCCCACGGCCACCAACATGGTGGCCACCGACTGGCGCGAAATGGCGCACAGCCTGGCGCTGCAGTCCGTCGATATTCCGCTGGCCGACCCGCACTTCTGGACGATGGCGGGATCGGTGCGCGTGGCGCAGATGTGCCAGGCCTTCGGCCTGACCTGGGGCTCGCACTCGAACAACCACTTCGATGTGTCGCTGGCGATGTTCACGCACGTGGGCGCCGCCGCTCCGGGCCGCGTCACGGCCATCGACACACACTGGATCTGGCAGGACGGCGAGCGTTTGACAAAGCAGCCGTTCCAGATCCGAAACGGCTTCATCGAGTTGCCCAAGGAGCCTGGCCTGGGTGTGGAGTTGGACATGGACCAAGTGGAGCGGGCTCACCGCCTGTACCTGCAGCATGGCCTGGGCGCGCGCGACGACGCGATTGCCATGCAGTACCTGATCCCAGGCTGGAAGTTCAACAACAAGTCGCCGTGCATGGTGCGCTGAGCGCGCGCCGTTGGTTGTCCCCCTCGTTTCTCAGAGGTTCCGCAGCAGGGCATCCGTACATGGGCGGGTGCCCCCTGGTTCTTTTTGAGGGGCATCCCCGGCGCTGCACTCCCGCTCAGGCGGCAGGGTCGCCCAGGATCTCCAGCGCCTCTTTCGCGATCGCCAACGACAACTGCTCCTGCAGGATGCCGGCTTTGAGCACCAGGTGCTGCAGACGGCGTTCTCGGCTCGGCTCCTTGCCAATGAAGTCGCGCTGCTCGATGCGCTGGTAAACATCCAGCTTTGCCTGGTGCATGGCTTGGCGCCTGGCAATTTCCTGCGCCAGCCCGGCGGGGCCAATGGCTGCTTCGGCGCGCAGGCGCACCATGAGCTCGTCGCGCAGAGGCGTGGGGTCCTGTTGCTCCGCGATCCAGCGGCGCAGCTCTTTACGGCCTGCGGGCAGCAGGCGGAACTGGCGCTTGCGGCCGCGGCCCGTCTCGGCCGGCAAGGCCTCGATCCAGAGCGCTTCCTCCAGCCGCGCCAGCTCGCGGTAGATCTGCTGGTGCGTGGCATGCCAGAAGTAGCCGATGGACTTGTCGAAGCGCTCGGCAAGCTCGGAGCCCGAGCAGGGGTGCTCGACCAAGGCGGTGAGGAGGGCGTGGGGCAGGGACATCGGAAGAAGAAAGGCGAAAGGCGCGAAGGACGATTCGGAACTTGCCATCTTGCCTGAATCGGGAGTGCTTTCCATTTTTTATGCAACCGGTTGCATAAACGTGGGATGCTGGCTACATTTGTGCAACTGGTTGCATAAACACAAAGGAGACCCCCGATGAACGCCGTCATGAAACCTGCCTCTGCCGCTCTGTCGGCAGGTCACAGCCCCTACCCACACCTTCTTGCACCGTTGGACCTGGGCTTCACCACGCTGGAGAACCGCGTGCTCATGGGATCCATGCATGTGGGGCTGGAGGAGGTGGCTAACGGCTTCGAGCGCATGGCGGCCTTTTATGCCGAGCGGGCGCGCGGTGAAGTGGGACTCATCGTGACCGGCGGCATCGCGCCCAACGAGCGCGGTCGGCCCATGCAGGGCGGGGCTATGCTGGTCAACGAGCACGAGGCCGAGCAGCACCGCAAGGTGACCCAGGCTGTGCATGCCGAGGGCGGCAAGATCGCGATGCAGATACTGCACTTCGGCCGCTATGCCTACCACCGCGACCTGGTGGCGCCCAGCGCCCTGCGCGCGCCCATCAACCCCCATGTGCCGCATGCACTCACGGCCGACGAGGTCGAGCAGACCATCGAAGACTTCGTGCGCTGCGCCGCGCTGGCCCAGCACGCGGGCTATGACGGTGTGGAGGTGATGGGCTCCGAGGGTTACCTGATCAACGAGTTCATCGCCGCGCGCAGCAACCAGCGCAACGACGAATGGGGCGGCAGCTATGCCAACCGGATGCGATTCCCCGTGGAGATCGTGCGGCGCACGCGCGAGCGCGTGGGGCCGAACTTCATCATCATCTACCGCCTGTCCATGCTCGACCTCGTGGAGGGCGGCTCCACCCTGGCCGAGGTGATCGAACTGGCCCAGGCCATCGAAGCGGCGGGCGCTACCATCCTGAACACCGGCATCGGCTGGCACGAGGCGCGCATCCCTACCATCGCCACCAAGGTGCCGCGCGCGGCCTATGCCTGGGTGACAAAGCAGGTGATGGGGCGAGTGGGCATACCGCTGATCACCTCCAACCGCATCAACACGCCCGAGGTGGCCGAGCGTCTGCTGGCCGAGGGTTGTGCCGACATGGTCTCCATGGCGCGGCCGCTGCTGGCCGATCCCGACTTCGTACGCAAGGCGCGCCAGGGCCGGGCCGATGAGATCAACACCTGCATCGCCTGCAACCAGGCCTGCCTGGACCACACCTTTGGCGGCAAGATCACGAGCTGCCTGGTCAACCCGCGCGCCTGCCACGAGACCGAACTGGTCATTGCCCCCACCGCCGCCAAAAAGCGCATCGCCGTGGTCGGCGCCGGCCCGGCCGGCCTGAGCTTTGCCGTCACCGCCGCGCAGCGCGGCCATGCGGTGGTGCTGTTCGACGCGGCGGCCGAGATCGGCGGCCAGCTCAACATCGCCAAGCAGGTGCCTGGCAAGGAAGAGTTCTACGAAACCCTGCGCTACTACTGCCGCCAGCTGGAGCTGCATGGCGTGGAGGTGCGTCTGAATGCCCGCGTGCAGGCGAGTGACTTGGCGGGCCAGGGCTACGACGAGGTGGTGGTGGCCACGGGCATACAACCGCGCATACCCGACATCGAAGGCATTACCCACCCCAAGGTGCTGAGCTACCTCGATGTGCTGCGCGACAAGCAGCCCGTGGGCCGGCGCGTGGCCATCATCGGCGCGGGCGGCATCGGTTTCGATGTGGGCGAGTACCTCACGCACGAAGGCGAGAGCGGCGCCCTGGCGCCCGCCAAATTCAATGACGAGTGGGGCATCGACACCGCCTACGAGCAGGCCGGTGGCTTACGTGCCGCGCAGGTGCAGGCGCCCAAGCGCCAGGTGCACCTGCTGCAGCGCAAGACCAGCAAGGTGGGCGACCAACTGGGCAAGACCACAGGCTGGATCCACCGCACCTCATTGAAGGCGCGCAACGTCGGCATGAGTTCGGGCGTGGCCTACGACCGTGTGGACGACGCGGGCCTGCACGTCACGATCGATGGCAGTGCACCCCAGGTGCTGGAGGTTGACCACATTGTGATCTGCGCTGGTCAGGAGCCGCTGCGCGCGCTGTACGACGCGCTGGTGGCCGCAGGCCAGAGCGCTCACCTCATCGGCGGTGCCGACGTGGCCGCCGAGCTCGACGCCAAGCGCGCCATCCTGCAGGGCACAACGCTCGCTGCCCACATCTGATTTCCTTCAATCCACTCACAGGAGACATTCCGTGACCGAAGCCCCGAAGAACATTCACCCCGCCGTCGCCCGATCGCTCGACACCTGGCACCACATGGTGGCCAGCCGCGACCTCTCAAACCTGCTGTCCATCGTGCACCCCGACGCGGTGTTCCGCTCGCCCATGGCGAACACGGCCTACACCTCGGCCCCGGCGTTGATGCTGGCTCTGTCCACCGTGATCCAGGTGTTCGAAGACTTCACCTACCACCGCCAACTGGCCACCGATGACGGCCTGAACATCGTGCTGGAGTTCAGCGCCCGTGTGGGCGACAAGCAGCTCAAGGGCATCGACCTCGTGCGCTTCAACGAGCAGGGTCAGATCACAGAGTTCGAAGTCATGGTGCGTCCCCTGAGCGGCCTGCAGGCCCTGGGTACGGAAATGGGCGCGCGCCTAGGGGATAAGTTGCCCGCCTTCAAGGCCAAGGCCTGAAAGGCAAAGAAGGACCGCACCTGGCTGGTGCGGTCCTCCTGCATGGCTTTCTGGTGAATGCCGTATTCTGTGAACGCGGTGTGGTAGCAAGCTAGAGTTTGTCCTCGGCGCGGCGGCGCGGAAGTTGCCGCTTGACGGAGGGGCGTTGCAAGCGCTGTTTGGGGTCCACGCCATCGGGCAGATCCGTGGCGCGCTGCAGTTGCAGGTGGGCCACTAGCCCTCCGGTGCTGGAGTTGGCCAGGGCAAAAATCCCTCCCATGCGCTGCACCGTCTTGTCCACGATGGACAAGCCGAGGCCCGCACCCGCAGCCGCCGTACGCGCCGAGTCGCCCCGGAAGAACGGCTTGGTCAGGTTGGACAGCTGCTCGGGGGGAACCCCCGCGCCATGGTCGCGCAGCTTGACCAGTACCCAGCGCTCGCGGCTTTTGGCGACGATGTCCACGCTGGTGATGCCTGTTTCCTCGGTTTTTCCATAGCGTCGGGCGTTTTCCAGCAGGTTGGATATCACGCGGGCCAGCTCCACTTCATCGGCCAGCACGTTCAGGTCCTCGGGCACGTTCATGGTGATCTGCAGTTCCCGGTGGTCCTGCACGGCATACACACAGGACGAAACCACCGCATGCAGATTGATGGGGGTGAGTGTGACGTGGTCGGGCCGAGCGTAGTCGAGGAACTTGTCGATGGTGGCGTCGAGCTGCACGATGTCGGCCACCATGTGCTCGCGGGCCACCTCGTCGGTCACGCTCATCTCGGTTTCCAGCCGCAGGCGCGCCAGTGGCGTACGCAGGTCGTGCGAGATACCGGCCAGCATCACCGCACGGTCTTGCTCCAGCTTGGCGAGTTTCTGGGCCATGCGGTTGAAGCCGATGTTCACCTCGCGGATTTCGCTGGTCACCACTTCTTCGTCCAGGTGGCTGGCAGCAAAGTCTCCGTCCTTGACCCGATTGGCCGCATATGACAGTTGCTTGAGCGGGCGATTGATCAGGCGCGCAATGGCAGCGGCACCCGCCAGCGAGAGTGCGGCGGCCGTGATCAGCCATATCAGCCAGGTGCGACCACCGGCCGGGCTGAAGCGCGAGCGGTCCATCAGCAACCAGTTGGGGTCGCCGTTGATGTTGAAACCCACCCACAGGCCGTTTTCCCCATTCACGCTCTGGGCCACGATGGTGTCGGGCCCCAGGCGCATGGTCAGCTCGTCGGTCAGCCGGTTGCCCAGGGCGGTCGGGTCCAGCAGCGCATACTTGTCCTTGGGCTCGCGAGGCAGGATGCGCACGCCCTCCTGGTCGGCCATGGTCTTGATAAGGGACACGCGTGCGATGGCGTCGGAGTGCACCAGTGCAGCACGGCTCAGGTTGACAAGCGACGCAATCTGCTGGGCAGTCTGCAGTGTGCGCGGCTCGAATTCAAGCGCGCGCAAGGTCTGCAGCCATGCCAGGATGCTGCCCACCAGCAGCAGCGCCAGCAGGAAAAAAGTGCGCCAGAACAGGTTGAGGCCCACACGTGCGCGCTGCTCCCGCGCCCGGCGGATAGCCTCCAGGGGCGCGGGGCTGGTGGCCTCCGAGGCCGTCACCGATTTGTGAGACGACTGCCTGGGCTTGCCCTCGGTCTTGTACATGGGCAGATCAATCAGCTCGTGCCGTCCGGCACGAACACGTAGCCCACGCCCCACACAGTCTGGATATAGCGCGGCGCTGCGGCATCCACTTCCACCAGTTTGCGCAGGCGCGAGACCTGCACGTCCAGGCTCCGGTCAAAGGGCTCGAACTCGCGGCCACGGGCCAGCAAGGCCAGTTTTTCGCGCGACAGGGGCTGGCGCGGGTGGCGCACCAGGGCCTTGAGCATGGCGAACTCGCCGGTGGTCAGGGGCAGTTCCTCGCCGTTGCGTTGCAAGGCGCGCGTGCCCAGGTCAAAGGTGAAGGGGCCGAAGGTCACGACCTCGTTGTCACCCGATGGGGCCCCGGGTGCTTCCTGGGCGGGGCGGCGGCGCAGCACGGCGTGGATGCGCGCCAGCAGCTCGCGGGGGTTGAAAGGCTTGCCCAGGTAGTCGTCGGCGCCCACTTCCAAGCCCACGATGCGGTCCACGTCCTCGCCCTTGGCGGTGAGCATGATGATGGGCGTGCGGTCGTTGGCGGCCCGCAGGCGGCGGCAAATCGAGAGGCCATCTTCCCCGGGCATCATCAGGTCCAGCACGATGATGTCCACCGTTTCGCGCAGCAGCAGGCGGTTCAGTGCCTTGCCGTCTTCGGCGACCATGACTTCAAAGCCCTCTTGCGTGAGGTAGCGGCGCAGCAGATCGCGGATTCGCGCGTCATCGTCCACCACCAGAACTTTGTCGGTGCGATTGGTTGTTGTGGCCATGTTGATCCCAAGTCCAATTTGTAACAGAGCCGATTCTGACCACTTGGAACGCCGAAGTTCGGTTTTTGGGGGCTGGTTTGACCAACTGTTACAAGTTTTGCCCGACTTCTCACACTCGCTACCGCCGTTTCACGGGGCGGTGCTTTGCAGCGGGTAAGGTGGCGGCCTGCGCAATCGGATCATCTGTTGCGCGCTCTTTCGAAAAGGCCATCACCATGAAAATCACGACCCGTTTGGTCACCGCTGCAGCTTTGCTGGCCTGTTTTGGCGCGGCCATGGCGCAGACAGCCACCCCCCAGGAGCCACGCAACGTGGTGCAGCTGTCGGCCTCTGGCACGGTCGAAGCGCAGCAGGACCTGCTGGTGCTCACTCTCTCAGCCGTCAAAGACGGCCCGGATGCCGCAACCGTGCAGGCCCAGCTCAAGCAGGCGCTCGATGCAGCCCTGACTGAAGCCAAGCGCACTGCGCAGCCGGGGCAGCTTGATGTGCGCACCGGTCCCTTTGGTCTGTACCCCCGCTATGCCAAGGACGGCAAGATCAATGGCTGGCAGGGCCGGGCAGAGCTGGTGCTGGAGGGGCGTGACTTTGCGCGCATCACTGCGGCGGCGGGCAAGATCCCATCCATGCCCATCAGCCAGGTCGCTTTTGCACTCTCGCGCGAGGCCCGTGCCAAGGTTGAAACCGAGGCGCAGACCCTGGCCATCGATCAGTTCAAGGCGCGTGCGGCCGAGTTGGCCAAGGGCTTTGGTTTTGCCAACTACAGCCTGCGCGAAGTGGCGGTAAACAGCAACGAGATGTCGCCCGGTCCCCGTCCGCGCATGATGGCGATGGAGGCCAAGACCTCGTCATTCTCTGATGCGGCGGTGCCCTTGGAGGCGGGCAAGGCGCAGGTGGTGGTGACTGTTTCCGGCTCCGTACAAATGCGCTGAGGCTGGCGGCCTTCGATCGCCTGCGACGTCGGTGGAACAGGCCATGCGCCGCGTGGCCTGGAATTCTCAGCTTTGTCGTGTGGTTGCATGCCGCCAGCAGGCCGTGCTCAAAGGGCCTGCCCGCCCGACACCTCAATCCGTTGTGCCGTCACCCAGCGGTTGGCGGGTGCCAGCAGGCCCGCCACCATGGGGCCAATGTCATCGGGCAGGCCCACGCGGCCCAGGGCTGTCATCTGGGCCAGATGCTGGTTGAGTTCGGGGTTGTCGCGCACCACGCCGCCGCCGAAATCGGTTTCGATGGCTCCTGGCGCCACTGTGTTGACGGTGATGCTGCGCGCGCCGAGCTCTTTGGCCAGGTAGCGCGTCAGCACCTCCACGGCCCCCTTGGCTGCCGCGTAGGCCGCATAGCCCGGGAGCGACAGGCGGGTGAGACCAGTCGAAAAATTCACGATGCGTCCCCCATTCGCAATCAGCGGCAGCAGCGCCTGTGTGAGAAAGAACACCCCTTTGAAGTGCACGTTGACGAGGTGATCGAACTGCGCCTCGCTTGTAGTGGCAAACGCCGCGTAGTCCCCGTGGCCAGCATTGTTTACAAGGTGATCAAGATCAGTGCGTTGCCAGGTTGTCTGCAGCGCAGTGCGCAGGTGTTCGGTAAATGTGCTGAAGGTGGCAATATGGCCGGTATCGAGTTGCAACGCCACGGCCCGGCGGCCCAGGGCCTGGATTTCGGCCACGGCAGCCTGCGCTTCCTCGGCCTGGCTGCGGTAGGTGATGACCACATCACCACCGCCCCTGGCGATGCTCAGCGCGGTGTTGCGGCCCAGGCCCCGGCTGCCGCCAGTGACCAGCGAGATGGTGGGATTGTGCAAGGTGGTGTTTGGTGTCATGGTGAACTCCTGTGTGTGATGTCATCCAGTGTCCCGTTCCATGGCCCGTGTTGGTTGCCGAAATCGCTCCGGTTCTTGCCTGATTCTCCAAATTCAGTGCTGGGATGTCTGCAAACCGGTACGCTTGCGGCATGACGACTCCCTTGTTCGAGGCGGTGAGCCGCTATGCCGAAGCCCACGCCCGCCAGGGCAGCGTGGTGCAGACCCCCATCCCCGGATTGAGCACGGTGCGTGCTACCGAGCCCAGCGGGTTGTTGCATGCGATTGCGCAGCCCCTTGTCTGCCTGGTTCTACAAGGCAGCAAACAGGTAGCGATGGGGGCACAAACCTTTGAGTTCTCAGCGGGCGAGTCTTTGCTGATTACGGCCGATGTGCCTACAGTGAGCCAGATCACCCGTGCCAATGCTGCAGCGCCGTATCTCTCGATTGCGCTGGAGCTGAGCCTGCCGGTAATTGCCGACTTGTCGGCCCAGATGGGGGTTGTGCCCCGGGGCGACCATGTCCCTGTGCACGTGGATCCCACCGATGCGGAAGTGGCCGATGTAGCTCTGCGTCTCATGCGGCTTCTGGAGCGGCCCGAGGCCGTCCCGTTGCTGCATGCGTCCCTGGTACGCGAGTTGCACTACTGGTTGTTGGCGGGGCGGCATGGTGCTGCCATCCGCCGCCTGGGCTGGCCCGGAAGCCACGCCCAGCGGGTGGCGCGCGCCGTTGCCGTGCTGCGTGCCGATTTTGCGCAGCCCCTGCCGGTGGAGAGCTTGGCGGCGCTGGCAGGCATGAGTCCCTCATCTTTTCATCAGCATTTCCGGGCAGTCACTTCGCTGTCGCCGCTGCAGTTTCAGAAGCAGCTGCGTTTGATCGAGGCCCGGCGGTTGATGTTGTCGGAGGGGGCCAGTGCCAGCAGCGCGGCCTTCGCCGTAGGCTATGAGAGCGTGCCCCAGTTCACGCGCGAATACGGTCGGCTGTTCGGTTTGCCGCCGGTCCGCGACACGCAAGTAGCAAGAGACAGGACACGGGCGGTGGGGTGAGCAACCCTCATGGATGTTTTCCGGGCCAATGCACCTATTTGCTGTAGTCGATCAACCCCCATACGATCACAGTGAGCTGGAGCAGGTTGATCAGGATAGCGATGGTGTGGGTTCTGCGGAACCCTGGGATGGCATCCATGTAGTTGGACTGGATCTGCTCCCCGAGCGCATCCATCTTCGGGATGATCCTGCTGCGCAGCACAACGGCGATTCCGGCCAGCGCGGCCGCACCGCAGGCAATGCCAGGGTGGCCTGCCAGCGCAAAACTGATCGCCGTGGCGGAGGCCGTCACAAAGGCGCAGAGATAGTAGACATGGAAGAACCCGCGCACAAAGCGTGCGTCCAGCGGCGTATCGTGCTTGAGCACCAGCAGCGGGATGGAGCCCATGATGAAGTACGCCGTGGTCACGAGCAGCGCCACGGTGAAGAACATGGCAGCAATCATTGCGGCAGACATCGCGATTTCCTCCCATGGTGGGATGTCGTCCAGGGGCTCGCGAGCAAGAGGCAATGCGCCCCAACGGTTTCCTGCAGGACAACACCATTCTAGGGAAGCCACCTCGGCCATGGTCTGGTGGAATGCGAGACCCGCAGGTGGCGGTAGGTGGGGCCCGCAGGGCAGGAGGGGCCCCGGGGCCGTGGGCCGAGCGTCGCGAGGATGGCTTACTGCGCCGCCCAGCCGCCGTCCATGTTCCAGGCCACGCCGCGCACGTTGTTGGCCGCGGGGGAGCAAAAGAACACGGCCAGCTCACCCAGTTCTTCGGGCGTGGTGAACTGCATCGAAGGCTCTTTCTCGCCCAGCAGCAGTTTCTTGGCATCCTCGTTCGACAGGCCATGCTCGGCGGCCTTGGCATCGACCTGTTTTTGCACCAGGGGTGTGAGCACCCAGCCGGGGCAGATCGCGTTGCAGGTTACGCCCGTGGTGGCGTTCTCCAGCGCTGTGACCTTGGTCAGGCCTACGACGCCATGTTTGGCGGCCACATAGGCCGCCTTCTGGGCGGAGCCCACCAAGCCATGCACCGATGCCACATTGATGATGCGGCCCCAGTTGGCGCTTTTCATGGCGGGCAGCGCCAGACGCGAGGTGTGGAAGGCGCTGGAGAGGTTGATGGCAATCACGGAGTCCCAGCGCTCAACGGAAAAGTCTTCCACATTGGCCACATGCTGGATGCCCGCGTTGTTCACCAGGATGTCCACGCGCCCGAACTGTGCGGCACTGGACTTCATCATGTCCTCGATGTCGGCCACCCGGCTCATGTCGGCGCCGTGGTAGGCCACTTGCACTTCCGCCGCAGCGCCTGCGGCCAGGACTTCGGCACGGGGGCCGTCCACGTCGCCAAAACCATTGAGCACGATGTTCGCACCCTGGCGGGCCAGGGCCTTGGCGATTCCGAGGCCAATGCCACTGGTGGAGCCGGTGACGAGGGCGGTTTTGCCTTTCAGCATGAGAGTCTCTCCGAATGAATTACGATGCCACGCAAGGGAAAGTCGGCAACCATGGCATGCGCCATACGTTCCGAATTCCGCATGCATTATCGAGCGCCGACCCCGGATTTCGCACCCATGAATGAACCTACGCTGAACTACGTACTGTGCCCGGGCCCTGCGGCCCCGCCAGTCGCCCCGGACCGTGCGCCTGCTCCGGCGCAGCAACACCGCATGGCCTACTGGGAGTGGAATGCCACGGGCAATCCGGCACATCCGCATGTGGTGGTCTGCGTGCATGGCCTCTCACGCCAAGGGCGCGACTTCGACACTTTGGCGCGTGTGTTGAGTGCGCATGCGCGGGTGGTCTGCCCCGACGTGGTGGGGCGCGGCCAGAGCGACTGGCTGGCCGACCCCATGGGCTACCAGATTCCGCAGTACGCGGCTGACATGCTGGTTTTGCTGGCGCAGTTGCAGCAGCAGGGGCCCATCACCACGCTGGACTGGGTGGGCACCAGCATGGGCGGGCTGATTGGCATGGGCATTGCAGGCCAGCCAGGGTTGCCTTTGCCGGTGCGCAGGTTGGTGCTCAACGATGTGGGGCCGGTCATCCAGTGGGAGGCCTTGCAGCGCATCGGCCAGTACCTGGGGCAACTGGCGCGGTTTGCTTCGCTGCAGCAGGCCGCCGATGCCATGTGGGCCATTTCCACCAGCTTTGGCCCGCACACGCCAGCCCAGTGGCTGGAGCTGTCGCGGGCCATGGTGCGCACGTTGCCTGCGTCGGATGGGGGCGGCATCACGCTGCATTACGACCCCGCCATTGCTGTGCCGTTCAAGACCCTCACTCCGGAGTCCGCCGTTGCGGGCGAGGCTGCGCTGTGGCAGTTGTACGACCATATCCAGGCTCGCACGCTGCTGTTGCGCGGCGCGCAGTCGGATCTGCTCACGCGCGCGACGGCGCAGGCGATGGCGGAGCGCGGCCCGAGGGCGCACGTGGTCGAGTTTGAGGGGGTGGGGCATGCACCCACCCTGGTGGCGGCCGATCAGGTCGCGGCCGTCACGGAGTTCCTGCTGGCGGCAGAAGGTGTTGTGGCCGGATGAAAACCAACCCTCCCGCACTCGCGTCCCTTCCCCTTCAAACCGACACCGTTCCGCAGCTTATTGCCGCCACCGCGCACACGCTGCCCGAGCAGGTGAACGCGCTGGTGCGTGCGCGCGCTTTTGCCGAGCCTTTGATGGCGGGCGAGACGCTCGACTCGGGCGAGAACACGCTGGCCCACGCGGATGCCGTGGCCGCCATCCTCAAGGGGATCGGCGGCTCGGAGGCCATGCAGGCCGCCAGCTATCTTGTCTATGCGTGCGTGCACCTCAACAAGCCGGAAGAGGTGATCGCCAAGGCCTTTGGTGACAACTTTGCGGCGTTGGCGGTAGAAACCACCAAGCTCATGCGCGTGCAGCAGCAGGCCCGAGCCGCCGAGCACCTGGATGACCCGGCGGTGCAGACCGAGAACGTGCGCAAGATGCTGCTTGCCTTCTCGCGCGACCTGCGCGTGGTGATGCTTCGACTGGCTTCACGCTTGCAGACGCTGCGCTTTCATGCGGCCAGCAAACGCCCCGTGTCCCCCAGCCTGGCCCGCGAGTCGCTGCAGGTGTTTGCGCCGCTGGCCAACCGCCTGGGCATCTGGCAGGTGAAGTGGGAGTTGGAAGACCTGTCCTTTCGCTTCCTGGAGCCCGACACTTACAAAGAGGTGGCCCGCCTGCTCGACGAAAAGCGGGGCGAGCGCGAGGTGTACATGGAGCAACTGCGCGCGCGGCTTGAGTCCGACCTGCGTGCACGCAGCATCAGCGCCAGCGTGCAAGGGCGCCCCAAGCACATTTACAGCATCGTCAAGAAGATGCGCGGTAAATCGCTCAACTTCGACCAGGTGTTCGACATTCGTGCGCTGCGCGTGGTGGTGCCCACGGTCAAGGACTGCTATGCCGCCCTGAGCTGGGTGCATGAGCAGTTCAAACCCATCGTGGAAGAGTTTGACGACTACATCGCAAAGCCCAAGCCCAACGGCTACCAGTCGTTGCACACCATCGTGCGCGACGACAACGGCAAGCCCATCGAGATCCAGATCCGCACCCAGGCCATGCACGAACACGCTGAACACGGCGTGGCGGCGCACTGGGCCTACAAGGAGGCCGGATCCAAGGGCTATGCCGGTGTGTCCGCCACTGGCGAATATGACGCCAAGATTGCGGTGTTGCGCCAACTGCTGGCATGGGAGCGGGATCTGGCGGGCGCTCTGCCCAACCGGGGCCTGTTTGAGGACCGCATCTATGTACTGACGCCCGATGCAGCCGTGGTCGAGCTACCGCAGGGGGCCACGCCTGTGGACTTTGCCTATGCCGTGCACACCAGCCTGGGCCACCGGTGCCGGGGCGCCAAGGTCGATGGCGCCATGGTGCCGTTGAACACGCCACTGCAGAACGGGCAGACGGTGGAAATTTCCACGGTCAAGGAGGGGCGTCCGTCGCGCGACTGGCTCAATGCCGAGCTCGGCTACCTTACCAGCCACCGTGCCAAGGCCAAGGTGCGCGCCTGGTTCAATGCCCAGGCGACCCACGAAACCGTGGCCCGTGGCCGCGAATCGGTCGAGAAACTTTTGCAGCGCGAAGGCAAGACCGCCATGAAGCTCGATGACCTCGCGGTTCAGCTGGGCTTCAAATCGGCCGACGCCTTGTTCGAGGTCGTGGGCAAGGACGAGTTCTCGCTGCGCAACATCGAAACGGTGCTGCGTCCGCCCGAACCCGTGCTGCAGCCTGACGACTTTCTGCTGCTCAAGAAGACACGCACCAACGAAGCAGCCCCCAAGGGCGGTGTGCTGGTGGTGGGCATCGATTCGCTCATGACACAGCTGGCCAAATGCTGCAAACCCGCGCCGCCCGATGCCATCCGTGGTTTTGTCACGCGCGGCAAAGGGGTGAGTGTGCACCGCGCCGATTGCAGCAATTTTCGTGAAATGGCCGCCCGCAGTGCCGAGCGTGTGATCGATGTGGAGTGGGGGGCGCCCAAGCAGGCGGCCATTGCCGCTGTGTACCCGGTGGATGTGGCCGTGGAAGCTGCCGATCGGCAGGGCCTGCTGCGCGACATTTCGGAGGTCTTTGCCCGAGAGAAAACCAATGTGATTGGCGTGCAGACCCAGTCGGTCAAAGGCACCGCCTGGATGACGTTCACGGTGGAGGTGGCTGACTCGGGGCGCCTGAACAAGGTGCTGGGGATTGTGGCCAGCGTACAGGGCGTGCGATCTGCACGCCGGCGATGAGGTGGGTCGCCTGGGGCAGGAGGGCTTCAGGTGGCGGTCATGTTGCCGATTGATATGATTTGTTTGCCGGGCTTTTCAGGACAAGCAATTTTTATGGCTATAATCGTGGTCTAAACAACGACAGGCGCGTAGCTCAGCTGGTTAGAGCACCACCTTGACATGGTGGGGGTCGTTGGTTCGAGTCCAATCGCGCCTACCAAGTTTTTCTGAAAGAAACCAGCTTTCAGTGTTTTCGAAAACTTGGGAAAAAACAAAGCCGCCATTTTTGGCGGCTTTTTTGTTTGTCAGCCCGTTTTCTGGCGTTGCAATCGATTTGCCTTGCCGATGGTGATGAGCGGCAGGCAACAACGCCCAAGTCCCTCCTTTCTCCCATTCTTTCTTTTACGGCGGTTTATGCGGCGATCGCCGGCGTTACGTCCTGACAGATCTGTTGCGTCTCTTGCCCAGTGTGTGTCTTAAGCGGCTCATAAGATCTCTCTGCCACGCTCGCTGCGTTGACGACCTCCCTCCCTCTTGCTTCAAGGTAAGAGTTCAGCCCGCCCCGTGCGGGCTTTTTTTTGCCCCGATGGCATCGGCCGCAAAGCGCTCAAGCAGGGGCGGTCATGCTGACGGTCCATGGTGCCGCCATGCCGTGCGAATTTGGGGTGTCACGATTGCGACATGTGATGCCGACGCCCCATCAGGGTATTCCTTTGCCGCTGCGGTGATGCACTCTCCCTAGAATGTGCTGCACTGCAATACATGGGTTTCGAGCCCGAGGAGTTCGTCGTGTCCGAACAGAAAAGTGCCGCGTCCAAGTCGGCCCAGCGCGTCATCAAGAAATACCCCAACCGCCGTCTGTACGACACAGACACCTCCACTTACATCACTTTGGCCGAAGTGCGCCAACTGGTCATGGACCACCAGCAGGTGGTGGTCCGCGATGCCAAGACGGGGGAAGATCTGACACGCAGCATCCTGCTGCAGATCATTCTGGAAGAAGAGGCCGGCGGTGCCCCCATGTTCACCGAGGCGGTGCTGGCCAACATCATTCGTTTCTACGGCCATGCCATGCAAGGCTTCATGGGGGCGTATCTGGAAAAGAACGTGCAGGCCTTCACTGATGTGCAGACCAAGCTGGCCGAACAATCGCAGAGCGTGACGCCCGAGATGTGGGCGCAGTTCATGAACCTGCAATCGCCCATGCTCAAGGGCATGATGGGCAACTACGTGGAGCAGTCGCAGTCCATGCTCACCCAGATGCAGGAGCAGATGCAGAAGCAGACCGAGCAGATGCTGGGTGCTTTTGGTTTGAAGCGGTAAGCCCGCCCTGAGTCATCGCTCGGGGCGCTCTGGGGCTGCCCTGGTGGCCTGGCAACGTTGAGTCCACCGTGTGGCGCGGACCTTGTGCCAAGCCGGTCCCCACTGCTGCAAATGCCGCTCCCGCCGCACTGGAGGGGCTCCCTCACCGCCCAGGCGCCGGAACTGGGACAATACGGGGCTATGAGCGAAGCACTCTCCCCCACGAAAACACCCAAAGTCGGATTCGTCAGCCTGGGCTGCCCCAAGGCGCTGACCGATTCCGAACTCATCCTCACGCAACTGAGCGCCGAGGGCTACGAAACCTCCAAGACCTTCCATGGCGCGGATCTGGTCATTGTCAACACCTGCGGCTTTATTGACGATGCGGTCAAGGAAAGCCTGGACACCATTGGCGAGGCGCTGGCCGAAAACGGCAAGGTGATCGTCACCGGCTGCCTGGGCGCGCGCGCGGGCGAAGGCGGCGGCAACCTGGTGCGCGAGATGCACCCCAGCGTGCTGGCGGTGACCGGGCCACACGCCACACAGGAGGTGATGGACGCTGTCCACCTGAACCTGCCCAAGCCCCACGATCCC
>NZ_JBWKZU010000079.1:0-17623 GCF_059424825.1 Acidovorax sp. GW101-11A03
CGACCCCTACGACGTGGGCCTGCTGGTGGTCACCGGAAACCTGAACTGCGAGCACATCGGCCGCATGAGTTTTGACGTGATTGTTGGCGGCCATCTCCACGCCCAATCGGTGTGCGTCAACACCTCGAACGACTATCTGCTGCGGGTCGGCGGCGACATCACCTGCGACTTCTTTTCCGAATACGGCTGCGCTGTGGAGGTGCAGGGCAAGATCATCTGCCCCAAGGTGCTCTCCCTCATGAACAAGGTGGTCGCCCATGGCGGCATCGAAGGCGAGCTGATAGACAACTTCCGGGGCAAGGATGTCGCGCAGGTGCTCATCAGCGAGGTGCTGACAGAAGACGGGTACTTTGACGAGGAGAAGTTCGAGGCCTGTGTCCGCAGCGGGAAGTCGCCCTACAAGGACTGACCTTCAGCCGGTCTTCAGGGCGCGCATCTGCTTACTTTCAAACCAATGGCTGAAAAAAGCTCAAGGGGTAAGCACAAATTCCTATTAAAAATCGGCCCTACCGCGCGACTGACAAGCGCAAGAAGCTATAAATAACATAGCATTTCATGGCAGCGCCTGTGGCTCCGCTCGGCATGCGCTGTGGGCCCGGCCCACCGATCACGCCAAGCCAGCCCCTGGGGGGCCATCGCCCCCAAACAATTCAAACACCATGCTGCGCAGCCATTGGTTCACCGGCTCGCGGTGCACCTTGGCGTGCCAAAATACGCTGATGGGTGCGTCAGGCAGTTTGACGGGGTGCGTGCGCAGCACCAGGCCAAAGGGCTCGACCAGCTTGAGCGCCAGCCGCTCGGGCACCGTCGCCACCAGCGCCGTGCTTTGGAGGATGTGGCCCACGCTCACAAAGTGCGGCACGCTCAGCCGCACCAGGCGGTCGATGCCAGCTTTCTGGATCAGCTCGTCCACCTTGCCGTGCCCCGTCCCTGCTGACACGATCACCAGGTGCTCCGCCGCTTTGTAATCCGACAGCAGCAGCTTGGGCCGGTCCAGCGCGTGGCCCTTGCGGAACAGGCACACATACCGCTGGCGGAAAAGGCGCCGCTGGAAAAAACCCGCTTGGAGCTGCGGCAGCAGGCCGATGGCCAGGTCCACCTTGCCTGCCTCCATGTCTTCGCGCAGGTGGGCGGCGTTGTTGCGCACGGTGTTCAGCGTGACGCCCGGCGCCTCCCGTCCCAGGCGCTCCAGCAGCGCGGGCAGGAAGACGATCTCGCCAATGTCTGTCATGCCGATGGTGATGGTGCGCTTGAGCGTTGCGGGCGTGAACTGTGTGCGCTGGTTCAGCCCGCTGTGGATCATGCCCAGCGCATACCCCACGGACTCGCCCAGTTGCTCGGCAAAAGGCGTGGGCACCATGCCGCCCGAGGTGCGCAAGAACAGCTCGTCGCCAAAAATGCGCCGCAGCTTGGCCAGCGCGTTGCTCACGGCAGGCTGCGTCAGCCCCAGGTTGTCAGCCACCTTTGACACGCGCCGTTCGACCATGAGTTGCTGAAACAGCACCAGCAGGTTCAGGTCGATATCCGATAGCTCCATCGCCACTCCATCAGCTCGGGTGATATGAAGATCAGATGGTATTGCAGCCAGTGATTCGCGGGCGCAGTTCTGGGCACAATCGACCACATGACCTTGAACGCAGCCCGCCATGGACATCCTCGTTCAGCCGCTTAACCGCGTGATCCGCGCCGAGCCCGGCGTGAACCTGCTCGACGCTCTGCGCGCGGCGCAGGTTCCGATGTCGTATTCATGCCTGTCGGGCCGCTGCGGCATCTGCCGCTGCCGGGTGCTGTCTGGTGAGGTGCTCGATGGCGGGCGCGAGCAGCAGCGCCCGCTGGACGGCGTGGACGGTGCCGTGCTGGCCTGCCAGACCTATGTGACCGAGCCCTGCACCATCGAAGTGCCCGCCCCCGAAGAGGCCGTGGTGCACCGTGCGCGCGTGGCCAAGGCCACCGTGGTGGCCATCGAGCCGCTGGCGGCAGACATTCGGCGCCTGCTGCTCAAGGTGGCAAAACCCATTGCGTTTTCACCAGGCCAGTACGTGCAGCTGGGGTTCACGCCGACGCATGTGCGCCCCTATTCGATGGCAAACCTGCCGGGCGAACAGCTGCTGGAGTTCCACATACAGCTCATGCCCCAGGGCCGGGTCAGCGGCTACATCGCCGGGCAGCTCAAGGTGGGGGACAAGGTCAAGGTCAGCGGGCCACTGGGTGCGGCCTATCTGCGCCAACAGCACACGGGGCCCATGCTGTGCGTGGCTGGGGGCACCGGGCTGGCGTCGGTGCTGTCGGTGGTGCGCGGCGCAGTGGCTGCGGGCATGCGCAACCCCATTCACCTGTACATCGGTCTGCGCTCGCCGCGCGAGCTGTATGGCCTGGCATGGCTGGACCATTTGCGCGGCGTGCACCCTGCCCTGCAGGTGCATGTGGTGGTGGCATCAGGCGCCGACCCTGCCACGCAGCGGCGCGGGCTGGTGACCCAGGCCATCGAGCAGGACCACGCAAGCCTGCGCGGCTGGCAGGCGTACCTGTGCGGATCGCCCCCGATGGTGGAGACCACCACACTGCTGGCGCTGGGCAAAGGCCTGGAGGCGGCGCACCTCCATGCCGAGGCTTTCTACATGCAGGGCGACTGAGGGGTCAGAGCCTTCAGGCTCAGCCCGCATCCGGCTGCGCACTGGGCGCCGCCTTGCGAAACGCTTCCAGCTGCGCGCAGGCTGTGTCCACCGCTTGCACCAGCGGCCAGCGCGACAAGTCCACCTTGAAGCGGCGCGCGCTCTCCACCTGCGGCACCAGGTACACATCGGCCAGCGTGGGGGTGCTGCCAAAGCAGAAATCACCGCGATGCGAGTCCTTCGACAACAGCGCCTCGATGGCATCAAAGCCCGCGCTGATCCAGGTGCCGCACCAGTCGTTCACAGCAGCCTCGTCGGCACCAAAGCGGTGACGCAGCGCCTCCAGAATGCGGCGGTTGTTGATGGGGTGGATGTCGCAGCCCACGATGGCCGCCAGGGCACGCACCTGGGCGCGATCGCCTGCATCGGCGGGCAGCAGCGGTGGGGTGGGATAGCGCTCCTCGAGCCACTCGATGATGGCGGGCGACTGGATCATCAGGCGCTCATCGGCCTCCAGCACGGGCACGAACTGCTGCGGGTTGATGGCCTTGAAGGCATCGCCAAAATGTTCCTCACGCCGCAAATCGACCGCGACCTGCTCGTAGACCAGCCCCTTGAGGTTGAGCGCAATGCGCAAGCGGTGGGAGGTTCCGCTGCGGAAGAAGGAATAGAGTTTCATGCTCAGTCTCTGTTTCAGTCCCTGTGTCAGTCCAGGGCAATCTTGGCACGCTTGACGACTTCACCAAACGTGCGCGAATCGCGTTCGATGGCCTTGGTGAGTTCAGCGGGCGGGCCGATGTAGGGCTCGAAACCGAAGGTCGCCAGGCGCTCCTTGACCTCCGAGGTGGCCAGCACCTTGCCCACGTCGGCATTGATCTTCTCGATGGCGGCCTTCGGCGTGCCAGCAGGCGCGAACAGGCCCACCCAGGTCTTCACTTCAAACCCGGCCGGGCCGCCCGCTTCGCCCATGGTCGGAATGTCGGTGAAGCCCGCCAGACGCTGAGGCGCAGCCAGCGCCAGAAACTTCACCTTCTTGGCCTGGTACATCGGCCCGGCCGTCGCCGCCGTGCCAAACGCCCACTTGATGTCGCCCGTGGCCACAGAGGTGTAGACGCTGCCCATGTCCTTGTACGGCACATGCATCATCTTTGTGCCCGTTGCTGCCTCCAGACTCGCCGCGCCCACATGGGCCACGCTGCCAATGCCCCAGGAGCCGTAGGTGATGTCGCCCGGCGCCGCCTTGGCCGCCTTGATCAAATCGCCCACATCCTTCCAGGGCGAGTTGGCCGCCACCACCACAAAGAAGTTCGTGAAATACACCGGCGCCACGGGCTCAAAGTCTTTGACTGGGTCGTAGGGCAGCTGCTTGAACACATGCGGCTGCAGGGCCATGTGCGTGTTGTCTACCTGCAGCAGGGTGTAGCCGTCTGGCGTTGCGCGCTTGGCATCACCGATGGCGATGAACCCGTTGGCCCCTGGTTTGTTGTCGATGACAAGTTGCTGCCCCCAGTTGCGCGACAAGCGCTCGCTGAGGATGCGCATCACCGCGTCAGGGCCGCTGCCGGGCGAATACGGCGCGACGGAGCGAACGGGTTTGGCGGGGAAGGTCTGCGCCACGGCGTCGGGCACGCTCGCGGCGGCCACAAGGGCCAGCGCGCAAAGCGCCAGAGCGGGTTTAAAAAACTGTGAACAAATGGCGGTCAGCATGGGGGGGGTCTCCTTGGTTTTATGAAAGCCGAATCCGGCTTGGTGAGTGATGTATCAAACAGTGACTTGCGCACGGTGGCTGTGCAGCGCCTCAAAAATCGGCGCGTCGCTGAAGCGGAACAGGTCCAGCGCTCCAGCGGCCGATGCCTGGGCCGAGAACGGCTGCCACGACGGCACCACAAACAAGTCGCCCCGCGCCACCTGCCAGGTGCGTTCACCCACCGTGACGGTGCCGCTGCCGTCAAACACCTGGAACACGGACGAACCCACCTCGCGGTGCACCCGCGTCGCGCCGCCCGCGCGCACGCGGTGCATTTCGGTCCGCATCGTGGGCAACACATCGGCGCCGGTGGTGGGGTTGGTAAAGCGCACCGCTGCATGCCCGGGGCTCAGCGTGCCCGCCTGGCCTTCGTCTTCCAGCGTCAGCTGATCGGCCAGCGCACGGTCGGTGTCCACCCAGCGGTAGGCCAGCAGGGGCGTGGCGGGCTGGGCCTGCACCATCGACACCGGGCGCAGGCCGGGGTGGCCCCACAGCCTTTCGGAATAAGAACGCTCGGCGGTGGTGCGCTCGGCGGGTGGGAGCTTCTCGCGCCCCACCTCGAAGAACTGGCTCTCGGTGTAGTGCGAGAACGGAATGTCCAGGCCGTCGATCCAGGCCATGGGCTCGGTGGCAGCGTTGTGGTGGGCATGCCAGTTCCAGCCGGCCTGGGGCAGAAAGTCGCCCCGCGACATGCGCACGGCATCGCCATTGACCACGGTCCACACGCCCTCGCCTTCCACCACAAAACGAAACGCGTGCTGCGTGTGCCGGTGCTCGGGCGCGTCTTCGCCGGGCATCAGGTACTGAATGGCAGCCCACAGCGTGGGCGTGGCAAACGGGCGCCCACCCAGCGCCGGGTTGGCCAGCGCAATCGCACGGCGCTCGCCGCCACGGCCCACAGGCACGATGGCGCCCGCCTGTGCGGCCAGGGCCTTCAAGCGGTCCCAGCGCCACAAGTGCGGCACAGCCTTGGATTGGGGCTGGCGGGGCATCAGGTCGCCAATCTGCGTCCAGAGCGGCACCAGCAGCTCTTGCTCAAAGCCCCGGTACAGCTGCTCCAGTTCGGGCGTCGGATCGGGCTGGCCTTTGCCCGGAATGGCGTGCAGCCGCACGGGGGACGGCGTGAGGTCGGTGGTCATGGTGGGGTTGTCTCCTGGATGTGGTTTTTCTTATTCCGCCGGGCCAACGTGGAGCACGATGCTGCCCACGCCTTCAATGCGGCCTTCAATGCGGTCGCCTGCCAGCACGGGGCCTACGCCCTCGGGCGTGCCGGTAAAGATCAGGTCGCCCGGCTGCAGGTGGTAGAACTTGGACAGATCGGCAATCAGCTCGGGAATGTTCCAGATCAGCTTGGACAGGTCGGACTTCTGGCGCACGGTGCCATTGACCGACAGCTCCAGGTCGCCCTGACCCAGCACCACCTGCGGCATGGGCACGATCTCGGAGACCACGGACGACTGCTCCACATCCTTGCCCAGGTCCCAAGGCCGGCCCTTGTCGCGCGCTACCAGCTGCAGGTCGCGGCGCGTCATGTCCAGGCCGCAGGCATAGCCATAGACAAGGCGGGGCGCATCCGCCTCGCTCACACGAAAACCCGGCGCACCAATGGCCAGCACCAGTTCCATTTCGTGGTGGTAGTTCTGTGTGCCGGGTGGGTAGGCCACGGTCGCGCCAGACTCGACCAGCGTGGAGGGTGCCTTGGTGAAATAGAACGGCACCTCCACTGCCTTATCCACCGGGCGTCCCATCTCCACCGCATGCGCGTGGTAGTTGCGGCCCACAAAGAACAGCCGGTGGATGGGCAGGCGCTCGCTGCGGCCACGCACAGGCAGCGAATAGACGGGGGGCGGGGTCCAGAGGTAAGTGGTGGCAGTGGTGGTGGTCATCGGTGGTTTCCTTTTGCTAATGCTGTTGCTGTTGCTGTTGCTGGTAGTGATGCTGCGGTTTCGGCATTTGTCTACTAAAGCCGTTCACGCTGAGCTTGTCGAAGCGCCGCGCAAGGCTTCGACAAGCTCAGCCCGAACGGATGTTTCAAGAACGGACATTTCAAATTCCATGGGGATCCATCCAATGCATTCCCCCTGAGCCGTTCACGCTGAGCACCGTCGAAGCGCTGCGCAGGCTGTGTCACAGCTTGGCCATCGGCGTGCCCAAGTCGGCCAACCGCTCGGCATCCACCGGCTTGCGCTGCTCGATCAGCCTGCGGGCAAAGCGCAGGTCGCGCGCTGCGTTGGCCCCTACGGCGGCCTGCACCACATCTCCTGCCAGGTAGAACAGCACAAAGCTGCCGCTGGCCGGGTCGCCGCGCTGCACCACGCGGTGCGCAGGCGTGGGCATGCCGTAGATCTGCAGGTTCATGCCGTACTGGTCGGACCAGAACCACGGCAGCGGTTGGTAGTCCACGGCCTGACCCAGGGCCGAGCGTGCAGCGGCCATGCCTTGCTCCTGCGCGTTCTGCCACGACTCCAGCCGCAGGCTGCGGCCTGCCCAGGGGCTGGGCGCCACGGCCACATCGCCTGCAGCCAGGATGTCAGGGTCGGACGTGCGGCATTGGGCATCGACCAGCACGCCACCTTCGCAAGCCAGGCCCGCCGCGCGCGCCAGCTCATCGTTGGGCACCAGGCCAACGCCCAGCACGATGGAGTCGCACGCCAGCGCGCTGCCATCGGCCAGCAAGACCTCCGAGCGAATATCTGAGCCGTCTGCGCCATCTGCAGCGCGGGCAAAGCCCCGCACACCCGCGCCCAGCAGCACGCGCACGCCCTGGGCGCGGTGCAGCGCCAGCAGATACGCCGACACCTCGGCGGGCACGGTGCGTTCACACAAGCGGCTTTGCGTCTCCACCACCACCACTTCCGCGCCCTGCTGGCGCGCGGTGGCCGCCACCTCCAGGCCGATCCAGCCACCGCCCACCACCACCACGCTGCGGCCAGGCCGAAGGGCCGGGGCCAGCGCCTGCGCATCTTCAATGGTGCGCAGCGTGTGCAGCGGCACCTGGTCTGCCCCCGGCACGGCAAGCCTCCGGGCGCACCCCCCGGTGCACAGGATGAGCTTGTCGTAGGGCTGCGCTGTGCCATCCGACAGCAGCACCTGCTTGGCAGCGCGGTCAATGCGGTGCACCTGCACACCGGGCCGCCATTGCACCGCCAGGGCGTCAAAGGCCTCGGGTTTCATGAGGCGCGTGCTCTCAGGCGCTGCTGCGCCCGAGAGCACCGCCTTCGACAGCGGTGGCCGCTCGTGCGGCGGATGGGCTTCGTCACCGACCAGCACCACGCGGCCAGCAAAGCCTTCGCTGCGCAGCGTTTGCGCCGCCCAGCCGCCCGCCTGGCCCGCACCGACGATCACGATGGTGTGGGCCGGGTGGGCGTTTACGCCTTCATGCGGCAATGCGGCGGCCTCGACCTCAGGTCGTTCGGCAGTCATGGGGGGCTCCTTGAGAGGTTCAGTCCAGGGCCAGCCACACGCGGCCGCCCTCGATCTTCACGGGGTAGCTGCGCAGCGGCTCGGTGACGGGCGCGCAAGTGGGTTTGCCGTTGCGCACATCAAACTTGCCCTGGTGCAAAGGGCATTCGATCTCGTGCCCTTCCAGAAACCCATCGCACAGGCGCGCATGGCCGTGGGTGCAGATGTTGTCGGTGGCAAACACCTCGCCGCCCACGCCATACAGCGCAATGTCGCGCCCGGCCACAGCCAGGCCGATCACGTCATCCTCGGGCACATCGCCGTGCGCGGCGGCGTCAATCCAGTTCGTTGTCATCGTCGTCATGGCGGCTCCTCAGATGGGGTAGATCAGCGAGTTGGGGATCATCTCGCTGTCGTAGACGACCAGGCGCGATGCGAACTTCAGGCCCTCGGGCGTGGGCACCACCTCATCCAGCGTGCGTCCCACGTTGAACACCGTCGATTCCTTCGACAGGCGCGTGCGCAGCACCGCGTAGTTGGCCTCGCAGTGGATGCGGCCATCGGCATCCACCTTGTGCACCAGCGGCGCACCCACCACGTGGCGCTGGTAGTAGGGGTCGTGGAACAGCGTCTCGCGGATACCGTAGACGCGGTCTTTCAGCATGCCCTTGCTGTCAAACGCCAGTGTGGCCAGCGGAAACCCGCGCTCGTGGTTCTCGCGCGGCTGCAGCTTGTACACGCAGTTCTCGATAAAAAACTCTGGCCACGCCTCCCAGTCCGCCGCGTCGAGTGCGCGGGCGTAGCGGGCGTAGAGCTGGTTCAGTTCAAAGTAGGTCTGGAAGTCCATCATGGTCAAGCCTCCGCCTCCATCACCTTGCGCCAGTATTCGTACATGCCCCGGATCAGCGTCTCGGTCACCATGTGATCCGTGTCGCCCACATCGCGCCCGCCCAGCTCGGCCAGCGTGCGGTGCGCGGGCTTGGTCTCAAAGCCTTCTTGCGACCACTCGATCACCTCCCCATCGTCGGCCGACACAAAGCCTGCCGGGCCGAACAGATTGGCCTGGCGCAGGCGGCGCTGCGTCATCTCCTCGCTGTCGTCTTCAAAGCCGAAATGCGTCCAGACAAAATCAAAAGCCCCCTTGCCATCCGGCTGGATGTGGCGCGTGGACACGCTGTTGACCTGCTGCTGAAAGATCACGCTGGGGAACACGGTCATCATCACGGCCGTGGGCACCGATGCTGGCGCGCTGGGCACCGCTGCATCACCACTGCTTGCAGCCGGGGGTGGCCCCGCCCACCAGTCCTCCTGCGCAATGTCCAAAAAGCGCGGGTCGTTCAGCGACATACTGGCCTTGAAGCTGGACACCTGCGTCACATCCGCCGCCTTGCCCGCCGCGCCACGGGTCGAGACCATGGCCGCATGGCGGTGCTGCGCATCCATTAGCAACTGCGACTTGTTGTCGGCGCGCCAGAGCCCAAAGGTAACGAACCAGGTGTGCAGCAGGCCGGGGTGGTACGGGTCTTTGATGTTCTCTTGCATCAGCTTCCAGTTGCCCGGAATGCGCTGGCGGTTGTAGCCCAGGATGGTGAGCTTGCGGCCATTGAACAGCCGGTCAAAGTAACCCAGGATGGTGGGGCCCAAGAATTCCTCCAGCGGCTCCACGCTGTGGTCAAACGACGCAAACACCACGCCGCCACGGGTAGCCACCTTGAGCTTGGTCAGCCCATGCTCTGCCGGGTTGAAGTCTGCAGGCATGCCGCCATTGACCTTGCCATCCTGCTTCACGCCACGCCGAAAAGGCACGCCCTGCAAGTCGCCCGACAGGGTGTAGTTCCACTGGTGGTACGGGCAGGTCAGGCTCTCGCGGTTGCCATGCCGCTCGCGGCAAAACGCCATGCCCCGGTGTGCGCAGACGTTTTCCACCACATGGATCGAAGCATCCTTGTCACGCACCAGCAGCACCGAGCGCTCGCCAATCACCGTGCGCTTGAAATCCCCCGCGTTGGGAATCTCCGCCTCCAGGCCGACATAGCACCAGTGCCCGTTGTAGAACAAGCGGTCCAGCTCCTTGCGGTACAGCGCCTCATCCGTGTAGGCTTGAAAAGGAATGCGGCTGGTGCCTTCCGTCTCCCAGCGAATCTGCTGCGGGAACACGGTCACGGGGCATTCATGCATGGGCGTCTCCTTTGTTTTTTGTCATCGCCAATCAGTCGATCAATCAGTCTTTCTGGGCCGGTGCGGATGCACCCAGCGCCTGGGGACCGATCATTCGCGCTGCAGCAATATCAGTCAATGGAACGCTAGTGATGTTTCACATCACTGGTGTGAATATGACTTTGACGGCGGTGCGGGAGATTTCTGCACCATGGGGCGGTGCAAGGCGTGCAAGGCCGCGCTGCATGCGGGTGGCATGAGCGAGTTAACGGGAGTGGGTACTGGGGGTACCGCCCAATAGGCGAGCGAGTGTGAAGATGGCTGCTACAGCTATCTCCATTCAAATGCCCGGCCCGCCGAAGGCCAGTCAAGCGCAGCGGTCGACAACTTGATGAACCTCAACGGTTGCCGGGTTGGATTCCACAGGTTGCTGAGCCAGAATGTTGCTAATTGCGACATTCAAGGCGCTGCGATGATTGAAAAACTGGATATTGCGAATTTCGGGTCGTTTGACGGTTTTCGATGGGACACCGATGTCCGTGAGCCGCACGGGGCTGTGGGAAGGTTCAAGAAGCTCAATATTCTCTACGGACGCAACTATTCGGGAAAGACAACGCTCTCCCGCGTCTTCCGTGCGTTCGAAGTCGGTCAGACACCCGCTCGGTACGACAACCCTTCGTTCCAGATTAAGACGGCCAACGGGGAATGGACGCAAGCGCAGCTGAATGTGCAAGGAGCGCCCATTCGCGTCTACAACAAGGATTTCATCGAGGAAAACCTCACTTTTCTTCGCGACGACCAAGGCCACATCCAGCCGTTCGCAGTGCTTGGTGCCAAGAATAATGAGGTCGAGCAAGAGATTGAGAAGGTGAAGACCCAACTTGGAAGCAAGGAGTCAGACACCGGGCTGCGAGCGGATTTTTTCAAGAAGCAGACCGAAGAGAGCAATGCGCAAATCATCGTTGCCCGAAAGACGGAGGCCTTGAACAAGAAATTGTTCGACAAGGCTAACAGCAAACCTGGGGGCATCAAGCACAACACGCTGTACAGCAATCCCTATTACGACGTCCGTAACCTCAATGCAGATATCGCACATGTCCAGTCTCACCAAATTGCGATTCTGGATGAGACGGTGCGGGTCGAGAAAATCGGTCTGCTCACGCAGAAACCACTCAATGACATTAGCCCGCTTGCTGCCTTCGCATCAAGCACTGCGGCATTGAACAAGCGCGTTGTGGCAATTGCAGGCGAGAAGATTCAGCCCAGCGCGCCGCTTCAAGACCTCCTGAACTCTGCCGTCCTAACGAACTGGGTCAGGGACGGCCGACCGCTGCATGTGAACCGTGACTGCTGTGCATTCTGTCGGCAGCCTTTGCCTGCCGACCTGACAGAGACGTTGAACAATCACTTTAACGAGGAATCAGAAAAACTGCAGGCCCAAATCCAACGTTTCCTACAGGATTGCGAGTCCGAGCGCGCTCGGATCCACGCCTTGAGTCTGCCTGAGCGAAATCGGTTCTATTCATCCTTCCACGCAAAGCGCGACCAGATCGAAGAGAAGCTCGGCGCTGCAAAGGCAGGGTACGAGCGAGCACTTGACGAGTTATCCAAGGTAGCACGTGAGCGCTCAGAAAACATTTTCTCTGCTCGCGAACTCACCGAAGTCGTTACTGATTCCGATTCGGGAATCGGCGCTGCTTTAAATGAGGGAAACGAGCTAATCCGTCAGAGCAACGAGCACACCGCTCAAATCGGCGCATCCCAGAAGCAATTGAGAGATGAATTGCGTCTGAGCGAGGTGGCCGCGTTTGTGGCCGACAGCGGACTGGATGAGGCCAAGGCGGACATCGAACAAGACCGACAGAAGCTCGAAGCGCTTACCAAGGAGCGCGAGGAATTGGAAGTCGAAGGCAAGAAACTGCGCGCTGCATTGGAGGCGCTGCAAGCGCAGCTTAGAGACGAGAAACGCGGCGCTGAGCGCGTCAACCGTTACCTAGGCCACTCACTGGGTGGAACAAGCCTGCGCCTTAAGGCTGAAGAGGAAGACGGTAAGGCAACCTATCGGTTTCGCATCATGCGAGGCGAAGAGGAGGCATTCAATCTGAGCGAGGGTGAGTGCAGCCTCGTCGCCTTTTGCTATTACTTGGCGCGGTTGGACGACGTTCAGACCCATGGGACAAAGCCCATCATCTACATTGACGACCCTATTTCGAGTCTTGACAGCAATCACATCTTCTTCATCTTCACCCTGATTGAATCCTTCATAGCAAAGCGGCTTGTCGGCAGCGATGGGACTGAACTCAAGGACGCCGCAGGAAAACCCATCTACCGCTACGAGCAGCTCTTCATCTCCACACACAACCTTGACTTCCTGAAGTACCTCAAACGGCTGACGCCGCCCGAGCAGGTGGAGAGGTTTCTCGTCAGCCGCAAAGCGACATCGAGTTCCATCTCGCTCATGCCCAAGTACCTCAAGTCCTACATCACCGAGCTCAACTATCTCTTCGCTGAGATTCATACTTGCACGGATGATGCCAACTCGGCCGCGAGCTATCACAGCTTTTATAACTTCGGTAACAACCTCAGAAAATTCTTGGAAGCATTCTTGTTCTTCAAATACCCCAGCGGAACCGTGAATAACGATAAACGCTTGCAGCTCTTCTTTGGAGATGACGTCGGCGCGGTTGCCTTCCTGAACCGATTGACTAACGAGCACTCCCACCTAGAAGAGTATGTAGACCGAGGAATGGTGCCCATCGACTGTGCTGAAATTGCTCTAACCGCGAAGTTTGTGCTGGGAGCGATGAAGGCAAAGGACCCCGACCAGTACCAGCACTTCCTGAGCAGCATCAACGCAGGGGACCCCCTTGCCGCGTGAGCGCCCCTGGTCACACCATCAGGTCGGAGAACCTGTGGCATGCCATCAACGGCCATATCGACTCGACTGACCGCTGTCGATGACGATAGTCGTTCAGCGATGGAAACGTGGGCGGCGGCTCTCAGCCTAAAACGGCCAGACACTCCGCCCAAAAAGATCTGCCTATTCCCGCCCACGGAAGCTCAGCACCTCGCGCCCAGCATCAACCACCTCACTACCAATTTGATAGCTATAAGCGCTTGATAGACAGGCGGCAGAGCCCGATTTTCTTCAAATTTCAGCACACCGCATCACTGAAACCACGCGCACACCCACCTCGCCGGTGCTCAAGGCGCACTGCCACTGAGACAGGCCACGCACCGCCACGCCAGCAGAAGCCAGCGCAGCGGCGCGTAATGCACAACGCTTTCTTTCTCTCTCCGGCAGCGGCTTACTTCACCGCAAACCGCACATTCGCCGCCTTCTTGCCCGGCAGCGTCACCAGCGCCACCACCTTGGTGCCGGGTGCGACCTTGAAGATGCCTTTGGTTTCGAGCCTGCCCTCGCCGGCCGGTACAAGCACAGCCTCGGATTTTTCGGTGCCGTTGAGCAGGGTGAGCTTGGCGCTCACGCCCTCGGTCTTGGCGGGTTTGCCGTGATCGCGCAGGTGCAGGGTGATGGTGTCGGGTTTGGCGACGAGTTCATAGTCCATGTCGTTGGCCTCGGCCACGATGCCGCCGTGTTGGGGCTTGTGGTCGTGGCCTGCGCCGTGGTCGCCAGCGGCATGGACGGCGGTGGTGGCTAAAGCTGCGAGGGCCAGGGCGGCGAAAAGTTGGCGGGTGGTTTTCATGAGAGTCCTTTCAAAGGGTGAATGAAAAAGCAAACGAACAAATAAAGAGAACAAATACAAAACAAGAAAAACTCAGAACGCCTCGGCGTTCTTGTCGTCCAGCAGGCGTTCGGCATCCTTGCGGCCAAACAGCCAGAACAGGGCCGGGGTGAGGAAGGTGTCGAGCAGCGTGGAGCTGATGAGGCCGCTGAAGATGACCACGGCCACCGGGTGCAGGATTTCGGTGCCGGGGCGCTCGGCCTCCAGCAGCAGCGGGGCCAGGGCAAAGGCGGTGACCAGGGCGGTCATCAGCACGGGGCTCAAGCGCTCCAGCGAGCCGCGCACGATCATGGCGGTGTCAAAGCGCTCGCCCTCCACGCGCATCAGGTTGAGGTAGTGGCTCACCTTCAAAATGCCGTTGCGCACCGAGATGCCCGCCAGCGTGATGAAGCCGATCAGCGCCGCCACAGACAGCGGCTGGCCCGACACCCACAGCCCCAGCACCGCGCCCACCAGCGCCAGCGGGATGTTGGCCATGATGAGGGCCGAGAGCGTGGCCGAGCGGTAGCGCGTGTACAGCACCACGAACATCAGCACCAGCGAGACCACGGCGAGCATGCCCACCAGGCGGCTGGCTTCTTCCTGCGCCTGGAACTGGCCGCCCAGGGTGATGAAGTAGCCCTCAGGCAGGCGGGTGTCGCCCACGGCCTGGCGGATGTCGGCCACCACGTCGGACAGCGCCCTGCCCTGCGCGTTGGCCGAGAGCACGATGCGGCGCTTGCCATCGTCGCGGCTGATCTGGTTGGGACCGTCGCCTTCTTCGATGGTGGCCAGGCGCGACAGGGGCACGGGGCCACGCGGCGTGTCGATCAGCACGCGCGCCAGGCCGTCGATGGAGCGTGCGCTGTCGGGCAGGCGCACCACCAGCGCAAAGCGGCGGCTGCCTTCCACCACCTGGGCCACCTTCTCGCCCTCTACCAGCGTCTGCAGCGCGGCCAGCACCTGGGGTGCGGGCACGCCCATTTGCGCGGCGGCGGCGTAGTCCACGCGCACGGTGATCTGCGGCGCCAGCACCTGCTTTTCCACCTCCAGGTCGGCCAGGCCGGGGATGCCCGCCAGCCGCGCGCGCAGGGCCTCGGCCTGGCCGCGCAGCGTGTCCAGGTCGTCGCCAAAGAGCTTGATGGCGATCTGCGAGCGCACGCCCGAGAGCATGTGGTCGATGCGGTGCGAGATGGGCTGGCCGATGGCGATGGCGGCAGGCAGGTGCGCGAGGCGGCTGCGGATGTCGGCCTGCACCTCGGCCATGCTGCGCTTGAGCTCGGCCGCAGGCAGCAGGCCCACGTCCAGCTCGCTCACGTGCACGCCTTCGGCATGTTCATCGAGCTCGGCGCGGCCACTGCGCCGGCCCACGTGCGTGACCTCGGGCACCTGGCGCACCAGCACCTCGGCCTGGCGGGCCAGCGCGCTCGATTCGGCCAGCGTGACGCCGGGGTTGAGCCGCATGCCGATGAGCAGCGTGCCTTCGTTGAACGGCGGCAGGAACGTGGTCGGGAAAAACGGCACCGCCGCTGCCGACAGCGCCACCGCCGCCGCGCTCACGGCCAGGGCGGTGCGCGGGCGCGCCAGCACGGCCGAGAGCCCGTTGCGGTAGCGCGCCTTGAGCCAGGCCACCACGCGCGTGTCACCATGATCCAGGTTCTTCATGCGCGGCAGCAGGTAGAAAGCCAGCACCGGCGTGACCGTGACCGACACCAGCAGCGATGCCAGCGTGGACACGATGAACGCAATGCCCAGCGGCACAAACAGCCGCCCCTCGATGCCCGGCAGCGCAAACAGCGGCAAGAACACCAGCACGATGATGGCCGTGGCATACAGGATGCCCGAGCGCACTTCCATGGACGCGAGCTTGACCACCTCGATGGGGTGCAGGCGGTGGTGGGGGTGTTTGGCGCGGTCCATCTTCAGGCGGCGCAGCACGTTTTCCACATCGACCACCGCGTCGTCCACCAGGCCACCAATGGCGATGGCCAGGCCGCCCAGCGTCATGGTGTTGATCGACAGGCCGAAATACTTGAACACCAGCGCCGTGATGAAGATGGACACCGGGATGGCCGTGAGCGCAATCACCGTGGGCCTGAGCGTGCCGAGGAACACGAACAAAATCACCGCCACAAACACCGAGGCGCCCATGAGCTTGCCCTGCAGCGTGGTGACCGATGCCTCGATGAAGCTTGCCTGGCGGAAGGTGACGCGTGGCGACTCCATGCCTGCGGGCAGGGATTTCTTCAGGTCCACCAGCGCGGCCTCGATGCTGCGCGTGAGCCCGATGGTGTCGGCCGTGGGTTGCTTCTGGATGCCCAGGATGACGGCGCCCTGCCCTTCAAAGCCCGCGTCACCGCGCTTGGTGGCGGCGGCAAAGGTGGCATCGGCCACCTGGCGCAGCAGCACGCTCTGGCCGTTTTTGGCGGTGAGGGCCAGGTTCTGCAGGTCTTCGAGCCGCGAGGTGCGGCCCAGGTGGCGGATGAGGTATTCGCGCCCGCCCAGCTCCAGAAACCCGCCCGAGGTGTTGGCCGCAAAGCCCTTGAGCGCGCCCGTGAGCTGGTCGTGCGTGATGCCCAGCGCCGCCATGCGCGCCGTGTCGGGCAGCACCTGGAACTGGCGCACTTCGCCACCGATGGGGATCACCTGCGCCACACCGGGGATGGCCATGAGGCGCGGGCGCAGCACCCAGTCGGCGTACTCGCGCACGGCCATGGGGGTGGTCTTGGCCGCGTCGATGGGGATGGCCACCTGCATGATCTCGCCCATGATGGAGCTGATGGGCCCCATGCGCGGCGTGATGCCGCTGGGCAGGCCCTCTTCCATGGACGACAGGCGTTCAGACACCATCTGCCGCGCGCGGTAGATGTCGGTGCTCCAGTCGAAGGTGACGTAGATGAACGACAGCCCCGCGCTGGAGGTGGAGCGCACGCTCTCCACACCGGGCAGGCCGTTCATCGTGGTCTCCAGCGGGAAGGTGATGAGCTGCTCCACCTCTTCAGCGGCCATGCCGCCCGCCTCGGTCATGAGGGTGACGGTGGGTTTGTTGAGGTCGGGAAACACGTCCACCGGCGTGCGCGAGAGCGTGAAGGCGCCATAGGCCATGAGCACAGCGGCGGCGATGAGCACCAGCAGCCGGTTGACCAGGCTGTTTTCGAGAAGCCACTTGAACATCGTGACTCCTTAGCGGACCTGGTTGATAAGCGTGGCGCCCTGCGTGGCCACGCGGTCGCCGGGCTTCAGGCCCGAGGTCACGGCCACCGAGGTGCCATCGAGCGGCACCGCCGTGACCACCCGTGGCGCAAAGCGCTCGGGCGACTCCTTGACCCAGACAATGGTCTGGTTGGCCGGGTTGCGCAGCAGCGCGGCGGCGGGCACTTGCACGCCATCGACCTTGTCGGTGGACTGCACGAACACGCGCACCGGCTGGCCAATTGCCAAGTGAGCCAAGGCGCCAAGCGCAGACGAGTCGCCCGCAAACTGCAGCGGCTGCGCCTGATCACGCAGGCTGCGCGCTGCGCCCAGAAAGCGCAGTGGCACGCGCTGCCCGGCCACGGCCAGCGTGGCACCGGCCACGCTCTGGGCTTGTGCCGGGTCGTAAGCCAGGGCCTCGATGCGCAGGCGCGATGGGTCTACCACCTCAAACACCAGTTCGCGCGCATCCACCACCTGCCCGGCCACGGCATTGGCCGAGGCGATGACGCCCGACACCGGCGCCACCAGCGCATCGCGTGTGGCCAGGCCCGCGCCCACGGCGACCAGGCGCTGGGTGAGGCTCTGCAGCTCGCTCTCGGCCGCCTCGATGTCCTTGCGCGGCACGGTGTCGGCCAGCTCCGTGAGGCGCGCCACGCGCCGTGCGGCCAGGTCGCGTGCAGCGCGCAGTTCAGCCTGCTGGGCCAGTTGGTTGGAGCGCTCGATGGCGCCCGCCGTGGGCACCACGTAGGCCAGCACCTCGCCCTTGCGCACCGCCTGGCCCACGC
>NZ_JBWKZU010000080.1:0-17570 GCF_059424825.1 Acidovorax sp. GW101-11A03
GTTCCTGCCCGAATGCACCTCCACCGCGCTGCAGGAATGCGAGCGCCAGCAGGTGGTGAACGCCTATGACAACAGCATCGTCGAGACCGATGCCTTCCTCGACGCGGTCATCCAGTGGCTCTCTGCGCGCGGCGGCAAGGCACAGACCGCCATGATGTACGTGGCAGACCACGGCGAATCGCTGGGCGAAAACAACCTCTACCTGCACGGCCTGCCCTACAGCATCGCGCCTGACGTACAAAAACACGTGCCCTGGATCACCTGGCTCTCCCCCGCCATGCAGGCCCGCACCCACATCGTCACCGGCTGCCTGCAGCACGACCTGGCCGAGCGGCGCATCACCCACGATCACTACTTCCACTCGGTGCTGGGCCTGATGGACGTGAAGACCGGGGCGTACAGCGTGGGGCTGGATATGTTTGGGGGGTGCAGGCAGGGGGTGGGGGCCGGGATTGGGGTGGGGTAAAGGGGCCTCGGAAGGTACACTTTTCGCTCCATCTCGCGAAGTGAAGTGTCGCCCCCATGCCCATCACCTCAGGCCACCAGTTTCTGTCCCGCACGTCCGCACTGGTCTTGGCCGGAGTGTTCACTGCCGATGCGGTCGTGAGCATGTTCGCGCCCAGCCGTCCGTACTTTGTTGCCCCTTGGCACATGGCACTTTCCATCGTATTGATAGGCGCCGCGCTGGTTGCAGCGGTGGTTTGCATGTGGCCAAAGTTGTACGCCCCGGCAAGGACCCGGATGCGCTGGAAAATCGCGTTCTGGATGCTGTGGCTCGCAAGCGTGGCGTCGCTCGCCCCGGCTGTGCACTTTCACCTGTCGCAGGCCAACTACCCTCCCCTGGTTCGGCTGCTTTCTTTCATTTCTTCGGTATCGGTGATCATGTTTATCCTGCTTCACCTCCTCAAGATACCGTTGCAAGACACCCCGAATGCAGGTGCAAGCCTCCACGACGAAACCTAACGGAGCGCGAGGGTTCCCAACAAAGACCTCGCTCCCGCCAACGCCAAATCTCGCCAGCACGCCCAACGCCCATGAACCACGCCTGCCCCCATTGCCAGCGGTCCCTGCGGTGGTTGCCGGTCCTCCAAGCAAAGGGCGGGGCACTTGTAGGGAAGCGGTGGGAGCCGTTCCAGCAGTGTCCCCGCTGTGGCGGAACCATTCTCTCCAACCTGCCGCCCCGCAGCCTGCGTGAAGAGATGGGGTGTCTGCTGTTCGTACTGGGCATTTCCGCCGTGGCCCCATTGGTTGCACCGGGACCGCAGCGCTGGCTGCTGTGGGGAGCCGTGGTGCCCGTGCTGGTGTTTGTGATCTACCGCGAGGCCACGAGAGATCGGGCGACCAAGACGCACCCGCGCTGGCTCGCGGGCGAGCCAGAAAACGAGTCGTAACGCGACACGCCTCCGGCAGGCCTATCCCCGCCCCATCCACCCCTCCACCTCCCCCATCAAGTGCCCGCGAAACACCTCCGCAATCGGTGACAGCTGTTTGCCCTTGGGCCAGACCAGGTGCCATTGCGAGCGGATGGGAAAGCCCACTACGTTGAGCACGGCCAGGCCCTCGTGGTGCGGGCCCAGTGCGTGGAGGGAGACGATGGAGAGGCCCAGCTGCCCCTCCACCGATTCCTTGATGGCTTCGTTGCTGCCCAGCTCCAGCACGGTGCGGGGCGCAAAGCCCGCCTCGCGCAGGTGCGCGTCGGTGGCCATGCGGGTGCCCGAGCCTTTTTCTCGCAGGATGAAGCGCTCGGCCTGCAGCTGCTCCAGCCTGATGCGCTTTTTGGCCGCCAGCGGATGGCCTGCGGGGGCGATGACGACCAGGGGGTTGGGCATGAGGATCTCGTCTTCCAGCGGCAGGTCGGCGGGCGGCATGGACATGACGTAGAGGTCGTCCTGGTTGGCGCGCAGGCGGCCGATGACGTGGTCGCGGTTGAGCACTTCGAGCGAGATGTCGATGTGCGGGTGCAGCTTGCAGAAGCTGCCCAAAAGGCGCGGCACAAAGTATTTGGCGGTGCTGACCACGGCGACCTTGAGGCGCCCGCTGGTCAGGCCCTTGGCGCCCGCAATGCGCTGCTCGAACGCGTCCCACTCGCCCGCGATGGCGCGCGCGGTGCGGGCCAGGGCGTGGCCCGCTTCGGTGAGGTGCACGCGGCGCGAGATGACTTCGTACAGCGGCAGGCCCACGGCCTGCGTCACCTCGCGCAGCTGCATGGAGGCGGTGGGCTGCGTGACGTGCATGACCTTGGCGGCCGCGCTGACGCTGCCGGTTTCGGCCAGCGCCAGAAAAAGCCGCAGCTGGCGAAAGGTGATGTTCATAGATTTTTATCTATAGATATGCACATTCGAATCGATTTTACTTTGCACCCTGCGCTGCATAGCATTGGCGCCCAAGGAGTTGAATGATGCAAAGCTTGCTGGATCCAGCGATCCTGTTTTTTGCCCTGGGCATTTTTGCGGGCCTGGTGCGGTCCAACCTGGAGATGCCTGCGGCGATCTCGAAGTTCTTGTCCATCTACCTGTTGATGGCGCTGGGCCTCAAGGGCGGGTTTGCGCTGGCGGCGTCGGGCTTCACGCCCAGCGTGGCGACCAGCCTGGGGCTGGCGGTGCTGCTGGCCATCGTGGTGCCGCTGGTGGGCTACGCGCTCTTGCGGCGAGTGCTGTCGGGCTTCAATGCGGCGGCGGTGGCAGCCACCTATGGATCGGTGAGCGCGGTGACGTTTGTGACGGCCACGCAGTACCTGGAGTCGCAGCACATCGCCTACGGCGGCCACATGGCGGCGGCGATGGCGCTCATGGAGTCGCCCGCCATCATCCTCGCAGTGCTGCTGGCCAATGCGCTGCGGCAAAAGCAGCAGGCGGTGGCCGTGGCCACTAGCGCCGCACCCGTGGTGGCGATGACCAGCGGGGGTGCCGCCACGCTGGGTGGTCACGGCCCGGGCAACGTCAGTGGGAAGAGCGGCCCGCACCTGTCGGTGGGCAAGATCCTGCACGAGTCGTTCACCGATGGCACGCAGTTGCTGCTGCTGGGCGCGATGCTGATTGGCCTGCTGACGGGCGATGCGGGCAAGGCGGCCATGCAGCCGTTCTCGGGTGATCTGTTCAAGGGCATGCTGTGCCTGTTCTTGCTGGACATGGGCCTATCGACCGCACGCAACCTGCCTGCGGTGCGCCAGCAGTCGCCCTGGCTGCTGGCCTATGCGGTGCTGGGCCCCATCACCCACGCCACGCTGGCGCTGGGCCTGGCCTGGCTGGTGGCGGTGCCTGCAGGCGATGCGGTGCTGCTGATGATGCTGGCAGCCAGTGCCTCGTACATCGCCGTGCCTGCGGTGGTGCGCTATGCCATCCCCGAGGCCGACCCGTCGCTGTATGTGAGCCTGTCGCTGGGGCTGACGTTTCCGCTCAACATCGTGCTGGGCATTCCGCTGTACACGCAGGTGGTGCAAAGCCTGTGGGCCGTGTGAGGGGGCGATGCATACAGCCCACACGTGGCCCCCTGGCGTGCGCTTGCGAAGCCTGGCTCAATAGCTATCATTTAGATAGCTATTGAGGCATACTGGACGGGCGGAAACGGCCATTTTTATTCAAACTTTCATCCCACCGCGCCACACAGCCGGGTCAGAACAGGCTGCTTTGCCCCCGCAGCAGTCCGGGGCGGAACTGGCCCAGGTCCAGCTCCACGCGTTCGCGGTTCAGGCCCAGCCTGCGGCAAGTGGTGGAAAAACGCTGGTGCACCAGGTCGGCCCACAGGCCGGTGCCTTTCATGCGGGTGGCGAAGTCGCTGTTGTAGGTCTTGCCTGCGCGGCGCTCGGCGTCGCTGAGGTGGTGCAGGTCTTGCACACGGGCCATCACGCGCGCGGCGCGCTGGGGGTAGTGCACCTGCAGCCATTCGCGGAATAGCGTATCCAGCTCCCACGGCAGGCGCAGCACGGTATAGAAGGCACTGCGCGCACCTGCCTCGCGCGCGGCCTCCAGCACCTGCTCCATGTCTTCGGTGATGAAGGGGATCTGCGGCGCCACGCTCACGCCCACGGGCACACCCGCCTCGGCCAGCGCGCGGATGGTGCGCAGGCGCCGGTGGGGCGCGGCGGCACGGGGTTCCATGCGGCGGGCCAGGGTGGCGTCGAGCGTGGTGATGGTGACGTACACCGCAGCCAGGCGCTGCGCGGCCAGCGGGGCGAGCAGGTCCAGGTCGCGCTCCACGCCGCTGGACTTGGTGATGAGCGAAAACGGGTGGCGCGCGTCGCGCATCACCTCGATCACGCTGCGGGTGAGCTTCAGCTCGCGCTCCACGGGCTGGTAGCAATCGGTGGCCGAGCCAATGTTCAACAGGCGCGGCACATAACGCGGCTGGGCCAGCTCGTGCCGCAGCACGCTGGAGATGTTGTGCTTGGCCACGATCTGCGTTTCAAAGTCCAGCCCGGGCGAAAAGTTGAGGTAGCTGTGCGTAGGCCGGGCGTAGCAATAGATGCAGCCGTGCTCGCAACCCCGGTAGGGGTTGACCGAGAGTTCAAAGAAGATGTCCGGCGAATCGTTGGCGCAGATGGCGCTGCGCGCTGTTTCGAGGTGCACGCGGGTGGCGGCGGGGGTGGCTGGGACATCGCCTGCACCGTCCTCATCACCAGGCGGCTGGCCCCAGCCGTCGTCGGCCACCTCGCGCGTGTCGCGCGCAAACCGGTGCGCCAGGGCCGTGGCCGCACCCCGGCCACGGATGGCCTGCAGCGGGATGCGGACCTCTTCGGGCGGTGCGGGGATGTCGGACTTGTCTGTGAAGGTGCGGGGCATGGCTGCTTGCCTCCGTGTAGGGCGTGTCTGCGGGGCTCCAGCGCTGCAAATTTACTGGATAAAAAAACAGTATATTAAAACCGCTCCACGGGATCGGCAACGTGGCCGAAACTCTGGGTTTGCGAACACCTGCAACGGTATTGACCCTGAAGACAGGTTGCAAAAGGTAACGCGATACTTCCACTCAGTGGTCTGCCAGCCCGTGAATGCGCAGCGCGGCAGCAGCGCAGCAGCAACACAGCCAACTGGAAAGACAACACAGACGCCGACATCCCCGCTGAGCAACGGAGCACCCAAAATGCCAAGCGAGATCGTCCACACCATCGGCTGTACCGCCTACTCTGTTTTTGCGATCCTGTTCCTGTGGATGAGCAGGGTGCCCCGAACCAACTCCGGGCCGGGCTGGTGGGCAGGGGCCATGGCATTCGCCCTGGCGGCGCGCCTGGCTTATCAGCTGTTGCTTGACCAGACGGACCTGGCGGAGGCTGTTTTTGCCTATGCCGCCTTGGTCGCCGTAGAGAAGACACTGCTTGCCATCGGTCTGGTGGAGTTCCTGGGGCTGAAGCTGCGGCACCGCTGGTTCTGGGGTGCCTTGTTGCTGGCCGAAGCATGGGTGGTGATCGGGTGGCTGTCTGACATCCAGCCCATTGCCCGCAGCGTCGGTCTGGCGGTTTTCAATGCAGGCTTCCTCGGCTATGTCGCATGGACGGCCTTCAGGCACCGCAGCGAAATACCCCACCACCTTCTGCTGCTGACAGCGGCGGCCAGTGCGATGCTGCTAGTGCATTGGATGTCGGCTTTCCTGATCTTCCAAGCCTTTCCCAACTGGCGCGTAACGGGGTTTTTGCTGGGGACGGTGCTGGTGCTGGTGCAATACCTGTCGCTGCTGGCCGCCGTGTTGGCGGAGTTTCAGCGGAGGCTGGTGCAAGCGGAGGCCAACGCGCTGGACATGGCGTTTCAGGATCCCCTGACTGGTTTGAACAACCAGCGCTACATGAACACCCTGTTTGAAAAGGCCCTGGTGCTGGCCAACCGGCCTCACCAATACTCCGCCGTCATCTTCATCGACCTGGACAACTTCAAGCCCATCAACGACCTTGCAGGCCACCATGCCGGTGATGAGGTGCTGCGGACGGTCGCGAATCGGCTGCGACGATGCACACGCAGCACGGATATCTGTGCCCGCATCGGAGGCGACGAGTTCGTGGTGATCTGCACCCAGCTGGAAGCCACAGAGCAGGTCGGAGACATTGCCACCAAGTTGCTCGGAGAACTGATTGCACCGATTGCGGTCGAGGACAAGCGCTTCGTGCTTGGCGCAAGCATTGGCATCAGCCTCTACCCCATCCACGGCAACAGCCTGGCGGAACTGCTTGAGCATGCGGACAAGGCCATGTACCAGATAAAACGCTCGGGAAAAAACGGCTACCGGATCTACTCAGACCAACCAAGTCAGACAGCGGCGGGGCCTGCAGATCGCTGACGGTCTTGAACGGTTGGGTTCTGCGAACCTGCCCCTGCCCCGCGGACGCTCGCGCCGCACCGGCCCTGCTTCACTCCTTGAACAGTCGCTCGATCAGGCCGCGCATCCACTGGTTGCCGGGGTCGCTTTCAAAGCGGCGGCTCCAGTGCAGCGACACGGTGAAGTCGCGCAGCGGCAGCGCGGGCTCGATCAAGGTGTAGCCCCCGTCGGCCGCAAAGGTGCGCGCAATGTTGCGGGGCATGACCACGGCCAGGTCTGTGGCGCGCACGATGGCGGGCAGCACCATGAAGTGTTCGGTGGTCAGGCGGATGCGGTCCTGCAGCTGCTGCATCTCCAGGATGCGCAGGGTGTCCGAGTGGGAGCGCACGGCCACAAACTCCAGCTGCCGCAGGGCGCTGAGCAGTGCGGGGCCGCCGCGCCTGGCGGCCGCGAAGGGGTGGCCTGCGCGCAGCAGCACCACGTAGCGGTCCTGGAGCAGCTGCACACGCTGCGTGTCCTTCACCGTGGGCAAAAAACCAAAGGCGAAGTCGATGGCGCCGCTGTCCAGCCGCTGCGGGATCTCGTGGCGCGGCACCGGCAATGTCTCCAGCCGCACGCCGGGCGCCTGGTGCTGCAGCGCCACCATCAGGTCGGGCAGAAAGCGGCCTTCGCCAATGTCGCTCATGTGGATGCGGAAGACCTTGTGCGACTGCAACGGCTCGAACTGGGCAGACTCGTTGAGCGCCTCTTCCAGCAGGCCCAGGGCGCTGCGCACGGCGTTGGCCAACCGGTCGGCCTTGGGGGTGGGCTGCACGCCACCGCCTGCACGCACAAACAGCGGGTCTTTGATGAGCAGGCGCAGACGCGTCAGCGCCTGGCTGGCAGCGGGCTGGGTCAGTTCCAGCAGGTCGGCGGCGCGGCTCACATTGCGTGTGCGGTAGACCGCATCGAACAGCCGCAGCAGGTTCAGGTCGATGTCCTTGATATGCATTGTGCAAATACCGCTTAGTCATTTCATTGTATTGATGGATGAAGCAAGCCCCCCGAAGATGGCGGCATGCCTTCTGACGAAACCCCTTTGCCCACCGTGCGTGAGGCCGTGCTGGACCTGCTGCGCGGCTTTCACATCAACACCATCTTCGGCAACCCCGGCTCCACCGAGCTGCCGCTGTTTCTCGACTTCCCGCCGGACTTCCGCTACATCCTGGGCCTGCAGGAATCGGTGGTGGTCGGCATGGCCGACGGCTACGCCCAGGCCACGCACAACGCAGCCTTTGTGAACCTGCACTCGGCCGCAGGCGTGGGCCACGCCATGGGCAACATCTTCACGGCGCACAAGAACCGCACGCCCATGGTCATCACGGCCGGGCAGCAGGCGCGCTCCATCCTGCCGTTCGACCCCTTCCTGTTCTCGGGCCAGGCCACCGAGCTGCCCAAGCCCTACGTGAAGTGGAGCATCGAGCCCGCGCGCGCCGAAGACGTGCCCCTGGCCATCGCCCGCGCCTACTACATCGCCATGCAGCAGCCGCGCGGGCCGGTGCTGGTGTCCATCCCCGCCGACGACTGGGACAAGCCTTGTGAGCTGCTGCAGGCCCGCACCGTGAGCACCGAGTCGCGCCCCGAGCCCCGTGTGCTGCAGGCCATTGGCGATGCGCTGGACGGCGCAAAGCGCCCCGTGTTTGTGGTGGGTGCCGCCGTAGACCGCGACCGCGCCTGGGACGATGTGCTGGCGCTGGCCGAGCGGCACAACGCCGCCGTGTGGATCGCGCCCATGTCCGGCCGCTGCGGCTTTCCGCAGGACCACCGCCTGTTTGCGGGCGTGCTGCCCGCCATGCGCGAGAAGATCGTGGCGCTGCTGGGCGGGCACGACCTGGTGTTTGCGCTGGGCGCCGCCGCCTTCACCTACCACGTGGAAGGCTTTGGTCCGCATGTGCCGCCCGGGGCGCAGCTGGTGCAACTGATCGACGACCCGGGCACGGCCGCCTGGACACCCGAAGGCACCTCGGCCGTGGGCAGCGTGCGCCTGGGGGTGCAGGACTTGCTCGCGCGCCCGGCGCCTGCAGTGCGCGCCCTGCCCCCACCCCGCGCCGCGCGGCCACGGGCCGAGGCTTCAGCGCCTGGTGCATTGATGAGCGTTCCCTATGTGATGCAGACACTGGCCGAGGTGCGCGATGCAGCGTCCATCGTGGTGGAGGAAGCCCCCAGCTCGCGCGCCGCCATGCACGCCTACCTGCCCATTTTGCAAAGCGAGACCTTCTACACCATGTGCAGCGGCGGCCTGGGCTATGGCCTGCCCGCCGCCGTGGGGGTGGCGCTGGCCAAGTCTGATCGCAAGGTCATCGGACTCATCGGCGACGGCTCGGCGATGTACTCCATCCAGGCGCTGTGGAGCGCGGCGCAGTTGCAGCTGCCCATCACCTTCATCATCCTGAAGAACCGGCGCTATGCAGCCCTGCAGGAGTTCGCCCCCACCTTCGGCTTCCACGAGGGCGACAAGCTCGAAGGCACCGACCTGCCCGACCTGGACTTCCTGGCGCTGGCGCGGGGCCAGGGCTGCGACGCCGTGCGCGTGAGCGATGCCAGCCAGCTGGCGCCGGTGCTGCGCGAGGCGCTGGCGCACCCCCGCGCCATTCTGGTGGAGGTGGATGTCGCCTGAGAAGGTGTGAACAAACCCACCATGCCTTCCAACTTTTTTGTTCATTGCACAAGACCCGGCACACCCGGGCTTTACCGGAGACACGCATGCATTCCTATCCCCCACGCTCCAAGCGCCACCTGCTGGGCGCGCTGGCCCTGGCTGGCATGGCCTTCAGCCTGCTGCTGCAGCCCGCCCAGGCCCAGACCGAGGCCTGGCCCGGCAAGCCGATCAAGGTGATCGTGAACTTCCCCGCAGGCGGCGCGGCCGACCAGATTGCGCGCGCAGTCACCGTGCCGCTGCAAGCTGCGCTGGGCCAGCCCGTGGTGGTCGAGAACCGGGGCGGCGCGGGCGGCAACATCGGCGGCGAGGCGGTGGCCAAGGCGCCGGCCGACGGCTACACCCTGCTCATGAGTTCGGGCGGCATGGTGTCGGTCAACCCGCACCTGTACCCCAAGATGCCGTTCGACCCCGCCAAGGACTTGGTGCCCGTGGCGGCGGCTGCGCGGGTGCTGGTGTTCCTGGAGGTGCGGCCCACGCTGCCGGTCAACAACATCCAGGAGTTCATGCAGTACCTCAAGGCCCACCCCGGCAAGCTGAGCTTTGGCACGCCGGGCAATGGCAGCTCGCCACACCTGGCCGCCGAGATGCTCAAGGCCCAGGCCAATGTGTTTGCCGTGCATGTGCCCTACCGGGGTGCTGCCCCCGCCATGCAGGACCTGCTGGGCGGGCAGGTGGATTTCATGTTCGACCCCGGCATCGGACTCCAGCACGTGAAGGCGGGCAAGCTCAAACTGTTGGCGGTGGGCAGTGCCAAGCGCTCGCCCCTGTTCCCGGATGTGCCCACGCTCGATGAGGTGGGTCTCAAGGGTTTTGATGCCGACACCTGGTTTGGCTTTTATGCTCCCGCAGGCACGCCGCCCGAAGTGGTGGCCCGCCTGAACCGCGAGATCAACAAGGTGCTGGCCACCACCGCCGTGAAGGACCGCATCACCGCGCTGGGTGGCGTGCCCGCGCCGATGTCGCCCGCCGACTTCCACGCACGCGCCGCCATCGACAGCACACGGTTTGGCGCACTCATCCAGGCCCGCAACATCAAGGGCGACTGAACGCCGCCCACGCAGCCCCGAATGCCCGCGCGCGGCAGTGCGAGATTCGCGATGGACTACAGTCCCGCGCTTTGTCACAACCATCCCAGAGGTACTGCCATGGCGCGCAAGCCCCAGATCATCCTGTCGTCACTCGACGTTGACCGCATCGAGGCCCTGCTGGCCGCGATTCCGGCCAGCGTCTTTCCAGGCAAGGCGGATCTGCAGGCAGAGCTTGATCGGGCGGACGTGGTGCCGCCCGAGGAGATCCCGCCCAATGTGGTGACCATGAACTCGACCGTGCAGTTCTCCATCCTGGAGACGGGCAAGGAGTTCTGCCTGACGCTGGTCTACCCACGCGACGCGGACGGCACCGCAGACCGCATCTCGATCTTTGCCCCCGTGGGCAGCGCCCTGCTGGGCCTGGCGGTGGGCGACGAACTGGCCTGGCCCGGACCGGGTGGCAAGTCGATGACGGTGCGGGTGAAGGACATCCTGTACCAGCCCGAGAGCGCTGGCGAATTGCACCGGTGAATTCGGAACACCCCCCTGAGCGGCTGCGCCGCTTCCCCCCGCTCTCGCAGCGCTGCGCTCTGCGGACAGGGGGACGCAGCCCTCGCGGCGGGGCGGCCCTTGCTTGGCTGCCCTGGCCTTTGGGCGCGCCAGTCTCTGAGGTTACGGGGTAACAGGAGCCTCCTGGAGCGCTGAGCGCCGTCTGTTCCCATTGACCCCGTCTGGATGGCGTGGGTGCCATGGATTGGGGTGGTGCAAAGCGCCATGAGCCGCGACAATGGCAGCCGCCATGACCACACCGCCCGCCCAGAACACGCCAGACCTGCCCCCGTCCATCGATCAGTTCGACCCGGACTCCACCCTCGCCTTCCAGAGCCGCATGGAGCGGGCGCCCGAATGGTTCTGCTCGTTCCTCGCGGGTAACAGCCGTGAAAAGAGCCGTCTCAAGCGCGAGATGGCCACCATGAAAGGATCGGTGGTGTGGCTGGTGCAGCAGCGCCGCCAGGGCAACTGGACGGCCGATGAACGCGCCCATCTGCGCGATGTGATGCGGTCGGCATCGTCCGTGAGCCCCTACCTGTTCATCTGGGTGATTCCGGGCTCGATGCTGATCCTGCCCTTCATGGCCTGGTTTCTGGACCGGCAGCGCAAGCGGCGTGAGCGCAAGCTGCAGCGTTGAAGGGCTCTTGGCGAGCCCTCACTCAGAATCAGAACCCGTTGTTGGAGACGGCGACCAGCAGACCAGTGCCCACCAGCCCCGCCTGCCAGCGCAAGGCGGTGGACCAGGTGGGCACATGCTGCTCCACCCGCAGGTACAACAGACGCCCGGCAGCAAGGGACAGCACAAACGCCAGCAGCATGCCCAGCGCATTGGGCACCGGCGACGCAGGCCATAAATGGCTGACCACCGCGTTGACGAGCAGGCACACGGCAAAGTGCACAAGGAAGATGGAGTAGGACATCTGCCCCACGCGCACCAGCGGCGCAAAGCCCCCCCAGGCACGCACACGCTCGGACCGCAGCGCCACCACCAGGCACAGCGCTGTGACCAGCGCCACCACGATGCGGCCCCGGAAATCCATCGCCAGGGCCCCACCGCCCAGCAACACGATGGCGCTCAGCCACCCCACCGGGCTGGGCGCGCGCACGGCCCAGAAGGCCAACATGCCCAGGCCATAGGCGCCAAAGAAGTAGATGGCCCACATGTCGAGCCCCGCCATGCGGTTGAAGACCCACAGCGATGCCGCCACACCGGCCACGATGATCGCCCGGGCCAGCGCAGCCCCGTGCCGCTGCGCCCACGCCCCCGGCAGCGCCCGAACGCCCGCCCAGACAAGCACGCTCAGTGCAAACAGCTGGAAGTCGATAGCCACGTACCAGACCCCGGCCGACAGGGCATCTTCATCCACGATGTCCTGCAGCAGCAGGGCATTGGCCAGCAGCTGCGCCAGGGTCGGCTCCTCGGGCACCGAAGGATGCGCCATCCAGGGCCGCACCAGTGCAGCCACCACCACGGTCAACAACAGCGCCACCGCGTAGGGCACGACCAGGCGCACAAAACGCTTGGCCACCGCATTGCCCGCATGGTCAAACCGCGCCACGCCCTGGGGCGCCAGGCTGGCGGCAGCCAGGTAGCCGCCCAGCACCAGAAACACCTGCACCGCCATGCGCCCATAGTCATACAGCCACGCCATCAGGGCCGGGGCCAAGGGCTGGGCGATGTCCGACATGGGCCCGTAGAAGGCCAGGTGGTGCCACACGATGGTGATGCACGCCATGGCCTTGACCATGTCGATCAGGGGTGTGCGGGAGGGAGAGGACGACATGGCTGCGCGGGGTCGGTAAGGTGCCGGGGTATGGAGCCTTGCCGAGGCCGGAAAGGGCCGCAACAGCAGGCAAAACCTCTATTGTCCTCTGTCGGCACGATTTATGGGCAATCGCTCTGCGCTTGGCGCGACACCCCCTATTCTGCGCAGGCCTGCGCGCGCCTCCAGACTCAGTACCGCAGGCTGCCTTCCGCATCCACGATCGCCAGCTCGACATAGGTGGAGCCGTTGTGGCTCTTGGGGGAATACTTCACGCTGAAGCGGCCGAACGAAATTTCGCCCGCGTCTTCCATGGTCTTGGTGAACGATTCGGTGGTCAGGTTGCGCCCGGTGCGCCGCAGGCCCTCCACCAGCAGGCGTGCATGCACAAACCCTTCGAATTGCGACGCAGAAGGTTGCGCGTTGGGCGACTTGGCGCGCAGCAGGCTCAGGTACTCGGCCACCACCGGGATGGTGGTGTTGCGCAGAGACGGCATGATCTGCGCGAGGATGATGCCGCGCGCCTTGTCCTTGAGTTCGCGGTTGATCACATCCAGGCTGGCGACCGAGAACCCGTAGTAGGCAGGCCGCGCGGCCGTGGCCTGCACGGCCTTGATGTAGTGCGTGAAGGTGGTCCCCGCCGTGGCCACGATCACCGCCTGCGGCTGCGCCTTTTCGGTGGCGGCGGCCGCAGCGGCAAAGTCGGGTTGTTTGGGGTCTACCTTGATTTCGGCGACGAAGGGCAGCTTTTCGTCGTCCGACGCCTTCTTCAGCTCGGCGGCCAGGGTCTTGCCCAGGCCGTCGTCCTGGTAGAACACCGCCACCCGGCTGATGCCCTGCTGGCGCATCTGCGAGACGATCCTGCTGGCTTCGCTGGCATACCCCGCGCGCACATGGAACACATAGGGATTGAAGGTTTCGCGGAACACCGATGCACCGGTGACCGGGCCGAACAGCGGCGTGCGGTACTCCTTGATCAGCGGCAGGATGGCGGCCGTCTGCGCCGTGCCCGTGCTGTTGTAGATCATGAAGACCTTGTCGGTCTCCAGCAGCTGGCGGGTGTTTTCCACCGCCTTTTGCGGATCGAAGCCGTCATCCAGCGTGGTGTAGCGGATCATGCGGCCATGCACGCCGCCTTGGGCGTTCACCGCGTCGAACATAAGCCGCGAGCCCTCGCCATATTGCGCCGTCTGCGGGCCCAACGGCCCCGACAGCACGGCCGATGCCCCGAGGCGGATCTCATCGGCGGTCACGCCCTCGTTGCGGGCATGGCCCAATCCGGTCGCGCACAAGGCCGCCAGCAGCACTACCAAAGAACGAACCATCGCGCACCCACCTTGCAAAGAATGTGCTGAACCCGCCACCAAAGCCGGCTTGCTTTGGTTATTGTTCATCACCATTATCTGCAGCCACCGGGGGCCGGTTTATGGGGGTTTGCCCTTGCGCGAAGGTGCTTGAAACGACTTCGCCCACCGTGCGCGTGACGCGCTGGGTGGGCGAAACCGGTGTCTCTCGGGCCGCCACCAGGCCATGCAACTGGCGTGGATAACGGCCGAAAAACAGAAGATCAGCGCAGCATCAGAGCTTCAGGCGCGCGCGTGCCGCCTCGTACTCGCTGCGCAGCCTGGCCACCAGCTCGGCGGTGCTGGTCACGGCGCTGATGGCGCCAATGCCCTGGCCGCAGCCCCAGATGTCCTTCCAGGCCTTCTTGGCGTCGCCGCCAAAGTTCATCTTGCTCGGGTCGGACTCGGGCAGGTTGTCCGGGTCCATGCCTGCGGCACGGATCGAGGGTGCCAGGTAGTTGCCATGCACGCCGGTGAACAGGTTGCTGTAGACGATGTCGTCCGAGCTGCCTTCGACGATGGCCTGCTTGTACGCATCGCTGGCGCGTGCCTCGTGCGTGGCAATGAAGGCCGAGCCGATGTAGCCGAAGTCCGCCCCCATGGCCTGCGCGGCCAGCACGGCACCGCCGCTGGCGATGGAGCCGCTCAGGGCCACCGGGCCATCGAACCACTGGCGGATCTCCTGGATCAGCGCAAACGGGCTCTTCACGCCCGCATGGCCGCCCGCACCGGCGGCCACGGCGATCAGGCCGTCGGCGCCCTTCTCGATGGCCTTGCGCGCGAACTTGTTGTTGATGATGTCGTGCAGCACCACACCGCCCCAGCCATGCACGGCCTGGTTCACGTCCTCACGCGCACCCAGGCTGGTGATGATGATCGGCACCTTGTACTTTGCGCAGACCTGCATGTCGTGCTCCAGGCGGTCGTTGCTCTTGTGCACGATCTGGTTGATGGCAAACGGCGCGGCGGGCTTGTCGGGGTTGGCCTTGTTGTACGCGGCCAGGGTCTCGGTGATCTCGGCCAGCCATTCGTCGAGCAGTTCGGCAGGGCGGGCGTTGAGCGCGGGCATGGAGCCCACCACACCGGCCTTGCACTGCTCGATCACGAGCTTGGGGTTGCTGATGATGAACAGCGGCGAGCCGATGACAGGCAGCGACAGGTTTTGCAGCACGGGTGGCAGTTTGGACATGGCAACAACTTCCAGGACAAGAAATTAGGATGAAATGGGCCGCTACCGCCTGATGGATATGCGCTAGCAGCTATTATTTTTATAGCACCCTGCAGCACAGGGGTGCGTCTCCTCACAGCTCGCTCGCCGCGCCTCAGAAGGCGTCCAGCGCCAGCTCGGTCACGCTGGCCGCGCCTTCCACGATGCTGTCGCGCAGGCCGGGGGCCTTCACCAGGATGTGGTCGGCATAGAACTGTGCCGTGGTGATTTTTGCGCGCATGAAGGCTTGGTCCTGTCCCTTTTGCAACAGGTCCTGCGCCACCAGCAGGCTGCGCGCCAGCTGCCAGCCCGCCACCACATTGCCCGCAAGCATCAGGTAGGGCACGCTGCCCGCAAACACGGCGTTGGGCTGGGCCTTGGTGCCACCAGCCACAAAGTCAATCACATCGAGCAGCGCCTTGCGCGCGGCCGTCAGGCGCTTGGCCACGGCCAGGGCAGCGGGCGTGCCACTGGCCAGCAGGTCGGCTTCGGTTTTTTCGATCTGCGCGGCGATGCCCTTGGCCGTCTGGCCGCCGTCGCGCGCCGTCTTGCGGCCCACGAGGTCGTTGGCCTGGATGGCGGTGGTGCCTTCGTAGATGGTGAGGATCTTAGCGTCGCGGTAGTACTGCGCAGCGCCCGTTTCTTCGATGAAGCCCATGCCGCCATGCACCTGCACGCCCAGGCTGGTGACTTCCTGGCTCATCTCGGTGCTGTAGCCCTTGACCAGCGGCACCATGAATTCGTAGAACGGCTGGTTCTGTTTGCGCGTGTCGGCGTCGGGGTGGTGGTGTGCAGCGTCAAACGCGGCAGCCGCCACCGTGGCCATGGCGCGGCAGCCTTCGGTGTAGGCGCGCATGGTCATGAGCATGCGCTTCACATCGGGGTGGTGGATGATGGGCGCGCTGGCGGCGATGCTGCCATCCACCGGGCGGCTTTGCACGCGGTCTTTCGCATACTGCACGGCCTTTTGGTAGGCGCGCTCGGCAATCGCGATGCCCTGCATGCCCACGGCGTAGCGCGCGGCATTCATCATGATGAACATGTATTCGAGGCCCCGGTTTTCCTCGCCCACCAGATAACCGACGGCACCACCGTTATCGCCGAATTGCAGCACGGCGGTGGGCGATGCCTTGATGCCCAGCTTGTGCTCGATGCTCACGCAGTGCGCGTCGTTGCGCGCGCCCAGCGAGCCATCCTTGTTGACCAGGAACTTGGGCACCACGAACAGGCTGATGCCCTTCACGCCCTCGGGCGCACCCTGCACGCGGGCCAGCACCAGGTGCACGATGTTGGCGGCCATGTCGTGCTCGCCGTAGGTGATGAAGATCTTGGTGCCAAAGACCTTGTAGCTGCCATCGGGCTGCGGCTCGGCGCGCGAACGCACCAGCGCCAGGTCCGAACCAGCCTGGGGCTCGGTCAGGTTCATGGTGCCGGTCCACTCGCCCGTCACCAGCTTTTCAAGATACGTGGCCTTGAGCTCGTCGCTGCCAGCCGTGAGCAGTGCCTCGATGGCGCCGTCGGTCAGCAGCGGGCACAGCGCAAAGCTCATGTTGGCGCTGTTGGTCATCTCGATGCAGGCCGCGCCGATGGTCTTGGGCAGGCCCTGGCCGCCAAAGTCGGCCGGGTGCTGCAGGCCCTGCCAGCCGCCCTCGCCGTACTGGCGGAATGCGTCCTTGAAGCCGGGGGTGGTGGTGACCACACCGGATTGAAAGCTCGATGGGTTCTTGTCGCCTTCGAAGTTGAGCGGAGCCAGCACGCCCTCGTTGAACTTGGCGCACTCTTCCAGCACGGCAGCGGCGGTGTCCAGGCCGGCATCTTCAAAGCCGGGGATCTGCGCGATCTGTTCGATGTTGGCCAGGTGCTCGATATCGAACAGCATGTCCTTGACGGGGGCGGTGTAGCTCATGGGGGTCTCCGGGAAATTTCGTCAAAAAAAAGGCATCGCAAGCGATGCCTTTTGTAGCGGCTATGGGGCCAGGGCGCCTTACAGCGCCTTCACCAGTTCCGGCACTGCCGTGAACAGGTCGGCTTCCAGGCCGTAGTCGGCCACGCTGAAGATCGGGGCTTCGGGGTCCTTGTTGATCGCAACGATCACCTTGGAATCCTTCATGCCAGCCAAGTGCTGGATGGCGCCCGAGATGCCGGCGGCGATGTACAGCTGCGGCGCGACGATCTTGCCGGTCTGGCCCACCTGCAGGTCGTTCGGGGCGTAGCCCGCATCCACCGCAGCGCGGCTGGCGCCGATGGCGGCACCCAGCTTGTCGGCCAGGGGGGTGATGACTTCGTCGAACTTTTCCTTGCTGCCCAGAGCACGGCCACCGGAGACGATGATCTTGGCGGCGGTGAGTTCAGGGCGGTCGCTCTTGGCGATCTCGCTGCCCACATAGCTGCTCTTGCCCCCATCGGCAGCGGCAGCGGCAGCGGCGGTTTCGACAGCGGCGCTGCCACCGGAGGCGGCAGCGGCGTCAAAACCCGTGGTGCGCACGGTGATGACCTTCACCGCGTCGCCCGATTGCACGGTGGCAATGGCGTTACCGGCGTAGATCGGGCGCTCGAAGGTGTCGGCGCTCACGACCTTGGTGATATCGCTGATCTGGGCCACGTCCAGCTTGGCAGCCACGCGGGGGGCGATGTTCTTGCCGCTAGCGGTGGCCGGAAACAGGATGTGGCTGTAGCTCGAAGCAATGGCCAGCACTTGCGCAGCCACGTTTTCGGCCAGGCCGTGGGCCAGGCTGGCAG
>NZ_JBWKZU010000081.1:0-17535 GCF_059424825.1 Acidovorax sp. GW101-11A03
TTTGATGGGGGACACGCCCTGGGGGCAGCCCCTAAAAACCCTGCCCAGCCCTTGGCGCTGTGCCTGTGATGGGCGCAAAAAAACAAGCCCGCTGGAGCGGGCTTGCTGCTTGTGAAGTCTGCTTAGTTTTTGCTAGCGCTGGCCGCCGGGGCCGGTGCTGCAGCCGGGGTAGCGGTTGGCGCTGCAGGCTGTGTAGCGGCGCTCTTGTCTGCGCTGCCGCGGGTCTTGCGGTCTGCGGCCGTTGTGCTAGCGGATTTGTCTTTCTCTTTTTGTTTGCTCTTGGCTTCGGCCTTGGCGGCGGCTGCTGCGCTGTACTTCTTGCCGTTGACCGTCAGGCCTTCCTTGGAGAAGTTCACGGCGCTTTTGTTGCCCACGCCACCCACGCGGCCGATGAAGTCGGCCCAGTCCTTGAAGGGCGCGCTCTTGCGCTCCTCCAAGATGCGGCCCGACAGGCCGGGCCCGATGCCCTTGATGCCGTCGAGTTCGGCTTCGGTGGCGGTGTTCACGTCCACAGCGGCGAAGGCTGTGGTGGTGGCCAGCAGCAGGGTGGCGATCAGGGTCAGCAGTGTCTTCAGCATGGTGGGTGTCCTTGGCATGGGTGGGGTCAGAGTTCTTCGACGCGGCGGGCGGGGTAGCTGTCCCAGGTCTGGCAGCCGGGGCATTGCCAGAAATGCTGGCGGGCCTCGAAGCCGCAGGCCGCGCAGCGGTAGCGTGTGAGGGGTTTCACGGCATGCTCCAGCGCGCGCTGGATCTGGGGGTGGAACTCCTCGTGCTCCAGCTTCTCGGTGGCCAGCCACTTGGCGGCGGCCACCAGCGAGCGCTCCTTGTCCAAGTGCTCCACATAGCGCTGCCGGGCGGAGCCACTGGTGGCGGCGTCGGCGGCTTCCATGGCCACGATGCTCTCCAGCACGTCGAGCGAGGGTGCCTGTTCGTAGTGGGCCTGCAGCAGGCCGTGGACCTCGGCGGTGCGCCCGCTGGCCGTGGCGGCTTCGACCATCAGCGGGGCCGCGAGTGGCAGGGCGGCGGGATTGCGCTCACCCAGCGTCTTGAGCGTGGCCAGCACCGCAGTCGGTTGACCCATGAGGCGCTGCAGCCGCGCCAGTTCGATGCGTGCACGCGCCGCCTCGGGCGCGGCGGCCACAGCCTGTTCCAGCAGCGCCTGGGCGGCGGGCAGGTCGCCCTGCGCAATCAGGGCCAGTGCCTGTTCGCACAGGTAATGCGCCTGCCGGGTGCTGAAATCGCCCTGGTCGGCATCGTGCATCTTGCGGGCGATGGTGGCGGCGTGCGGCCAGTCGCGCGAGCGCTCGTAGATGGCCAGCAGGGCCAGGCGGGCCTGGGCTTCGAAGGGTGTGCCTTCCAGGCGGTGCAGGGCGTCTTCGGCGCGGTCGAGCAGGCCCGCCTTGAGGAAGTCGAGCGCCAGCGCATGTTGGGCGCGCTCGCGGTCGGTGCGGGAGAGGTCACCGCGCGAGAGCAGGTGCTCGTGCACACGCACGGCGCGGTCGTATTCGCCCCGGCGGCGGAACAGGTTGCCCAGTGCAAAGTGCAGCTCGGAGGTGTCGGGGTCGTTCTGCACGGCCTCGATGAAGGCGTCGATGGCCTGGTCCTGCTGCTCGTTGAGCAGGAAGTTCAGGCCCTTGAAGTAGGCCTTGGGTGCACGGCGGTTTTCGGCGCGCAGCTGGCGCAGGTCAAAACGCGATGCCAGCCAGCCCAGCACAAAGGCCACGGGCAGGCCCAGCAGAATCCAGCTCAGGTCAAATTCCATGGATCGAGGGCAGGTCGGGAGGTGGCGGGGGCGCGGCTGGTGTGCTGTTGTTGGCGGTTGTCGCAGCGGGCACCGGGGCTGGCGCGGCGACTGCGGCGGCAGCCTGGGCGCGGCGGGCGGCCGTGCGGTGGCGCCACCAGCGGGGCACCATGCCCAGCACCCCCACGGCGAGCCCAGCCGAGAAGGCCGTCAGCACCACCAGCACCAGCGGCGCGCGCCATTGGGTGCCAAAGAAAAAGTGCACGGTCGCGTCCTGCTGGTTGTTCAGCGCGAAGGCGAAGAGCGTAAAAAAAATGGCTGCCTTGAGCAGCCACAGGAGGTATTTCATCGGTCTCCCCAGTGGTGGGGCGATTCTAAGAGCTTGGCGCAGTGGGCCTGCGCATGCCTGCACTCAGGCCAATACAAGCCAAAATGGTAGCGAGCGCTCGTGAATCATGCGCTTGCTGCTATTAATTTGGTATCAGTTGCCCAGGGTGCCTGTTGCAGGCGGGGCCTTTTCTTCCATTTCTGCCGTGCGCTTGTCCACGGCTTCGCGCAGGGCCTTGCCGGGTTTGAAGTGCGGCACGCGCTTTTCGGGAATGGCCACGGCTTCGCCGCTGCGTGGGTTGCGGCCCATGCGGGGCGGGCGGTGGTTGACCGAGAAACTGCCAAAACCCCGGATCTCGATGCGGTGCCCACGCACCAGGGCATCGCCCACGGCGTCCAGAATGGTCTTGACGGCGTATTCGGCATCGCGGTGGGTGAGCTGGCCGAAACGTGCGGCCAGTTCTTCAACGAGGTCTGAGCGGGTCATGGAGTCTTGGGACATAGGCTTCTCAAAGAAGAGCGGGCGCACGAGGCGCCCGCCGTCTGACCTTTCAAGGGGTCAGCGCTTTACTTACTTTTCCGAGTTGTCCAGCTTGGCACGCAGCAGGGCGCCCAGGCTGGTCGTGCCGGCGCTTTCGCGGGCCGACTGTTGCGACAACGAAGACATGGCTTCTTGCTGGTCGGCCATGTCCTTGGCCTTGATCGACAGCTGGATGTTGCGGGTCTTACGATCCACGTTCACCACCACGGCCGTGACTTCGTCGCCTTCCTTCAGCACGTTGCGGGCATCTTCCACGCGGTCGCGGGAGATTTCCGAAGCGCGCAGGTAGCCCACGATGTCTTCGCCGAGGTCGATTTCAGCGCCACGTGCGTCCACGGTCTTGACCTTGCCGGTCACCGTCTGGCCCTTGTCGTTCACTGTCACGAAGGTCGTGAATGGGTCGCCGTCGAGCTGCTTGATGCCCAGCGAGATGCGTTCGCGGTCCACGTCCACGGCCAGCACGATGGCTTCCACTTCCTGGCCCTTCTTGTAGTTGCGAACAGCGGCTTCGCCGGGTTCGTTCCACGACAGGTCAGACAGGTGCACCAGGCCGTCAATACCGGCAGCCAGGCCCACGAACACGCCGAAGTCGGTGATCGACTTGATCGGACCCTTCACGCGGTCGCCGCGCTTCGTGTCCTGTGCGAATTCTTGCCATGGGTTGGCCTTGCACTGCTTCATGCCCAGGCTGATGCGGCGCTTGTCTTCGTCGATTTCGAGGACCATGACTTCGACTTCGTCGCCCAGCGAAACCAGCTTGGCGGGAGCGATGTTCTTGTTGGTCCAGTCCATTTCAGACACGTGCACCAGGCCTTCGATGCCGGGTTCGAGTTCCACGAATGCGCCGTAGTCGGCAATGTTCGTGATCTTGCCGAACAGGCGGGTGCCTTGGGGGTAGCGGCGGTTCACGCCCATCCATGGGTCGTCGCCCATTTGCTTCAAACCCAGCGAGACACGGTTCTTTTCGGTGTCAAACTTCAGGATCTTGGCAGTGATTTCCTGGCCAGCGGTCACCACTTCGGAGGGGTGACGCACGCGGCGCCATGCCATGTCGGTGATGTGCAGCAGGCCGTCGATGCCGCCCAGGTCCACGAACGCACCGTATTCGGTGATGTTCTTGACCACGCCCTGAACGATGGAGCCTTCTTTCAGGGTTTCCATCAGCTTGGCACGCTCTTCGCCCATGGAGGCTTCCACCACAGCGCGGCGGCTCAGCACCACGTTGTTGCGCTTGCGGTCCAGCTTGATGACCTTGAATTCCATGGTCTTGTTTTCGTACGGCGTCAGATCCTTGATCGGACGGGTATCGATCAGCGAACCGGGCAGGAATGCGCGGATGCCGTTGACCAGGACAGTCAGGCCGCCCTTGACCTTGCCGGAGGTGGTGCCGGTGACGAATTCGCCGGATTCCAGGGCCTTTTCCAGGCTCATCCACGAAGCCAGACGCTTGGCGGTGTCGCGCGACAGGATGGTGTCGCCGTAGCCGTTTTCGATGGAGCCAATGGCCACCGACACGAAGTCACCCACTTGGACTTCGACTTCGCCCTTGTCGTTCTTGAACTCTTCCAGCGGCACGTAGGCTTCGGACTTGAGGCCAGCGTTCACGACCACGAAGTTGTGCTCAACGCGCACGACTTCAGCGGTGATGACTTCGCCTGGGCGCATTTCCGTGCGCTGCAGAGATTCTTCAAAAAGGGCGGCAAAAGATTCGGACATGTGTTTCCTTGCCACAAACAGGATTCCGGTAGCACCATTGCTACCGTTTTTATAGCTGCTTGCGGTGGTTTTTTGCGGCAGAGCCGCGGGTTAGGTTATCGATCCACACAACCTGTGCGCTGGCGCGCGAGAGGGGCTGTGTGGGCCTGTGGCAAGGCCTTTCGGCACTGCCCGGAGCCCGAGGGCTCCACGTGGTCAGCCCTGCGCAGAAGCTGCAAAGGGCTGGCGCTCGTGCCACCAAGCCAACACCTGTTCGACGGCTTCATCAATCGTCAAATCGGAGTTGTCCAGGACCAGAGCGTCCTGCGCGGGCTTGAGGGGTGCGACGCTGCGGGAGCTGTCCCGGGCGTCGCGCGCTTCCAGATCCGCGCGAAGGTCTTCGATACTAGCCGAAAAACCCTTAGAAATCAACTGCTTATAACGGCGTTCTGCGCGGCAGGCAGCGCTAGCCGTGAGATACACCTTCAAGGGGGCCTCGGGGAAGATCACCGTGCCCATGTCGCGGCCATCGGCCACCAGCCCCGGCAGGCGCTGGAAGCTGTGCTGCAGGTCCACCAGCGCCGTGCGCACGGCGGGCAGGGCGGACACGCGGGATGCGTTCATGCCGGCTTCTTCGGTGCGGATGGCTTCGGTCACGTCGTCGCTGCCCAGCCATACCTTGCCGCTCTCAAACCGCACCGGCAGCGTCTGCGCCAGGGTGGCGATACGGGCTTCGTGGTCGGCGTCGATGGCCAGGCCCGCACGCAGCGCGGCCAGGGCGGTGATGCGGTACATCGCCCCCGAGTCGAGAAAGCGGTAGCCCAGCCGCTGCGCCACCGCAGCCGCCACCGTGCCCTTGCCCGAGGCAGTGGGGCCGTCGATGCAGATCACCGGGATATGGGCGGTCCCGACCTGGGCGACCGAGAACAGCGCCTCGAAGTAGTCCGGGAAGGTCTTGGCCACACACTTGGGGTCTTCGATGCGCACCGGCAGACGCGCCGGGTTGAAGGCGGCCAGCGAGAAACACATGGCCACGCGGTGGTCGTCATAGGTGTGGATGCTGGCGGCTTTCCAGTCCGCCACCTGGGCTGGAGGCGTCACGCGGATGTAGTCGGCGCCTTCGTCCACCGTGGCGCCGAGCTTGCGCAGCTCGGTGGCCATGGCGGCGATGCGGTCGGTTTCCTTCACGCGCCAGCTGGCAATGTTGGTCAGCGTGGTGGTGCCTTCGGCATACAGCGCCATCACGGCCAGTGTCATGGCTGCGTCGGGGATGTGGTTGCAGTCCAGCTCAATGGCCTTCAGTGGCCAGGCGCCGCGTTCGATCTGCAGCCAGTTGGGGCCGCCGGTGACCACAGCGCCCATGGCGCGTGCCGCCTCAACAAAACGGATGTCGCCCTGGATCGAATCCAGCCCCACGCCCTGAATCTTGATGCTTTTTTGGCCTTCGCCGCCCGTCGCTATTGCCCCAAGTGCTATGAAATAACTAGCAGATGATGCGTCGGCCTCCACATGGATGCTGCCGGGCGACTGGTAGCGGCTGCCCGCAGGGATGGTGAAACGCTGCCAGTTCTGGTGCTCGACCACGATGCCAAAACGCGCCAGCAGCTGGAGCGTGATGGCGATGTAGGGCTTGGAGATCAGCTCGCCCACCACCTCGATCACGATGGCCTGTGTGCCCGCCGCCAGCGGCAGCGCCATGAGCAGCGCGGTGAGGAACTGGCTCGATACATCGCCGCGCACGCGGATGGGCTCTGCCAGCGCCAGCGAAGGCACGCCCTGGCCATGGGCGATCCTGAGCGGCGGGTAGCCGTCGTTGCCCAGGTAGTCGATCTGGCAGCCCAGCTGGCGCAGGGCATCAATCAGGTCGCCAATCGGGCGCTCGTGCATGCGTGGCACGCCCGACAGCTCGAACTCACCACCCAGCAGCGCCAGCGCCGCAGTGAGTGGGCGCATGGCGGTCCCGGCATTGCCCAGGAACAGCTTGGCGGGGGATTGGGGCAGACGGCCACCCAGGCCCGTGATGCGCACTGTGCTGCCCGCTTCATCCACAGTGCACCCGATTTGGCGCAGCCCATCCAGCATCACACGCGTGTCGTCGGACGCCAGCAGGTCGTGCACGGTGGTGGTGCCATTGCTCAGCGCGGCCAGCAGCAGCAGGCGGTTGGAGATGCTCTTGGAGCCCGGCAGGTGGACTTCACCCGCAGCGGCTTGCAAAGGGGGCAGATCGAGGAATGCGGTGCTGTACATCAGTGTCTTTCGTCCATTGGTGCCAGCGCCCGTAGCAACTGGCGCAGACCCATCTCAGTGCACCCGTGGAACTGGCTTCGCCAGGCCACCGGGTGCGTCCCCCTTGGGGGAAGGCGCCGCAGGCGACTCAGGGGGTTATTTTCTCTTTGCACCCATGCGCCAGTGCGCGCGGGTTTCGCTGGCCAGGGTCAGCATGTCTTCCAGCGCCTGGGCGTTGCCCTTTTCCATGGCCTGCTCGATGTTGCGCAAGGCCTGCTGGAACAGCTTGGACTGGGCCAGGAGTTCTTCGCGGTTCGCCAGCAGGATGTCGCGCCACACCTTGGGGTCGCTGGCTGCGATGCGGGTGAAGTCCCGAAACCCCGGGCCCGCCAGGGACAGAAAATCATCGCCGTGCGCTTGCCCGGTGATGCTGTTCATCATCGCAAAGGCCAGCACATGGGGCAGGTGGCTGACCGCGGCAAAGGCCGCGTCGTGCGATTCGGGCGACATGCTGGTCACCCGGCAGCCCAGGGCGTTCCAGATCTTCTCTGCGTTATGCAGATGGACCGTGAGGGTGCGCTCGGTGGGGGTCAGGATCACCTGTCGCCCGCTGTAGAGGTCGGCCTCGGCATGTTCCACGCCCGACACCTCGCGCCCGGTGATGGGGTGTGCAGGCACAAACGAGCCGACCTGGTCGCGCAGGGAGCGCTGCGCCGCATGCACTACGTCGGCCTTGGTAGAACCCACATCCATGATGAGCATCTGGGGGGTGACCAGGTGCTTGATGGCTTTCAGCGTGGCTTCGGTGGCGGCCACGGGCACGGCCACCAGCACGATGTCGGCACCAGCCACGGCGAGCAGGGCTGAGGGTGCCTCGACATCGATCACGCCCAGCTGGCGCGCGCGGTCGGTGGTCGAGGGCGACTTGCTGTAGCCCACCACCCGCTTGACCAGGCCCGCCTTCTTCATTGCCAGGGCGAACGAGCCGCCCATGAGCCCGCAACCGATGAGTCCTAATTGTTCGAACATCTTGGCGGCTCCTCAGGACGACACAGGGTACGTGCCCAGGACCTTGTAGAACGCGCACAGGCTGCGCAGTTCTTCCAGCGCGCGGGCCACATGCGGCTGCGCGGGGTGGCCGTCGAGGTCGATGTAGAAGTAGTACTCCCACTGGCCGGTTCGTGCGGGGCGGGATTCGAAACGCGTCATGGACACGCCATGCGCCTTGAGTGGCACCAGCAGGTCGTGCACTGCGCCCGGCTGGTTGGGCACCGAGACCACGAGGCTGGTGCAGTCCTTGCCCGAGGGTGGCGGCGTCTGCAGCGTGTGGGGCAGGCAGATGATGGCAAAACGCGTGCGGTTGTACGCGTCGTCCTGGATGGCGTGCGAGACGATGTGCAGGCCGAACTGGGTGGCTGCACGCTCGCTCGACAAGGCTGCCCAGGCAGGGTTGGTGGTGGCCAGGCGTGCGCCCTCGGCATTGCTCGACACCGGGCGGCGCTCGGCGTGTGGCAGGTGCTTGGACAGCCAGGCCTGGCATTGGGCCAGTGCCTGCGGGTGGGCCAGCACGGCCTCGATGCCGTCGAGCGAATTGGTGGTGCGCAGCAGGTTGTGGCGCACCAGCAGGCTCACTTCGCCCACCACATGGGTGGGGGTGTGCAGGAACAGGTCGAGCGAGCGCGTGACCACACCTTCGGTGGAGTTCTCGACGCCCACTACGCCGTACTGGGCACTGCCTGCCGCCGTGGCGTGGAACACCTCGTCGAAGTTGGCGCAGTACATCAGGTCGGCTGCGCCGCCGAAGAACTCGATGGCCGCCTGTTCGCAGAACGTGCCTTCGGGGCCCAGCACGGCCACGCGCTGGGGCGATTCGAGCGCCAGGCAGGCCGACATGATCTCGCGCCAGATGGCCGCCACATGCGGGCCCTTGAGCGGGCCGGGGTTGGCGTGGGTGATCTTGTCGATGACCTGGGCCACGCGGTCGGGGCGAAAGAAAGGCGTGCCTTCACGCTTCTTGACTTCACCCACCTGTTCGGCCACCAGCGCGCGCTGGTTCAGCAGCGTGAGCAGTTGCTGGTCGATGGAGTCGATCTGCACGCGCAGGCTGGCGAGGTCGGGTGAGGCTTGCGGAGTATTCATGGGTGGGGTCTGTGTGCGCGGGCGCGTGAACGGGACGGCAGGTGTTCGTTCAGGCGTGCTTTTGCTCAAATTCTCGCATGTAGTCCACCAGCGCTTGTACGCCCTCGATCGGCATGGCGTTGTAGACACTGGCGCGCATACCCCCCACGGACTTGTGGCCCTTGAGTTGCAGCAGACCACGCTCCTTGGCTCCGGCCAGGAACGCATCGTTGCGGCTTTCGTCGCGCAGGAAGAACGGGATGTTCATGCGCGAGCGGCAGTTGGCCGCCACCTTGTTCACATACAGCTGCGAGCTGTCGATGGCGTTGTAGAGCAAGGCGGCCTTGGCGATGTTGCGCTGCTCCATTGCGGCCACGCCAGTCAGGCTGCCTTCGGTCTGGCGCTTGAGCCACTGGAAGGTGAGGCCCGCGATGTAGATGCCCCAGGTGGGGGGCGTGTTGTACATGGACTGGTTGTCGGCCACGGTTTTGTAGTCAAAGGCGCTGGGGCAGGCGGGCAGGGCGTGGCCCAGCAGGTCTTCGCGCACCACCACCAGCGTGAGGCCGGCGGGGCCCAGGTTCTTTTGCGCGCCGCCAAAGGCCAGGCCCACGCGGCTCCAGTCCACAGGGCGCGACGCCACATGGGACGAAAAATCAATGACCAGCGGCGCATCGCTGCCCAGCGCCTTCAGGTCGGGCAGCTGGTGGAATTCGATGCCGTTGATGGTTTCGTTGCTGCAGATGTGCAGGTAGCTTGCGCCCCGGCTCACGGTCCATGAGGCGGGGTCGGGCAGGGTGGTGAAGCCGGTGTCTTCGGCCGACGCCACGATGTTCACTTCGGACGCGTACTTGCGCGCTTCCTTTTGCGACTTCTGGCTCCAGCTGCCTGTGACCACAAAGTCCACCGCACCAGCCCGCGAGAGGTTCAGCGGCACGATGGCGTTTTCGGCCAGGCCACCGCCTTGCATGAACAGGATCTTGTAGTTGGCGGGCACGGCCAGCAGTTCGCGCAGGTCGGCTTCGGCCTGCTCGTAGATGGACAGGAACTCCTTGCCCCGGTGGCTCATTTCCATCACACCCATGCCGCTGCCGTGCCAGTCGAGCATTTCGGCGGCAGCTTGCTCCAGCACTTCGGCGGGGATGGCGGCCGGGCCGGCCGAGAAGTTGTAGGGGCGGGTCATGGTTCAACAGTCAAAAATGCTGCTTGCGCCTGCTGGATAAGCGCTAGCAGCTGTACTTTTAATAGCATTTGGGTGCTGCGTCTGGCGCAGCACCCGGCGAAGGCGAAACGAGCGGGTCAGGCGTCGGATGCGGGGGCTGCGCCGGAGTCGGCAGAGCCACCACCGTCCGCATTGCCATCGCTATCGGAGTCAGCATCGGCCACGTTGGCATCGTTTTCCACGATGCGCTGCAGACCGCTGAGCTTGGAGCCTTCGTCCAGCGCGATCAGTGTGACGCCCTGCGTGGCACGGCCCAGCTCGCGGATCTCGGACACGCGGGTGCGCACCAGCACACCCTTGTCGGTGATCAGCATGATTTCATCGTCCGCATGCACCAGCGTGGCGGCCACGACCTTGCCGTTGCGCTCGCTTTGCTGGATGGCGATCATGCCCTTGGTGCCCCGGCCGTGGCGGGTGTATTCGACGATGCTGGTGCGTTTGCCGTAGCCGTTTTCGGTGGCGGTGAGCACGCTTTGGGTTTCGTCTTCGGCCACTAGCATGGCGATGACGCTCTGGCTGTCTTCCAGCATCATGCCGCGCACACCACGCGCCTGGCGGCCCAGGGGGCGCACATCATTTTCGTCAAAGCGCACGGCCTTGCCACCATCACTGAACAGCATCACGTCGTGCTTGCCATCGGTGAGGGCTGCGCCGATCAGGTAGTCGCCATCGTCCAAGTTCACGGCAATGATGCCGCCCTTGCGCGGGTTGCTGAATTCGTCCAGCGCCGTCTTCTTCACGGTGCCCATGCTGGTGGCCATGAACACGTAGCGGTCTGCAGGGAAGCTGCGCATGTCGCCTGTGAGCGGCAGCACCACGTTGATCTTCTCGCCGTCCTGCAGCGGGAACATGTTGACGATGGGGCGGCCGCGCGAGCCGCGCGAGCCGGCAGGCACTTCCCAGACCTTGAGCCAGTACAGACGGCCCCGGTTGGAGAAGCACAGAATGTAGTCGTGTGTGTTGGCAATGAAGAGCTGGTCGATCCAGTCGTCTTCCTTGGTCGCTGTAGCCTGCTTGCCGCGTCCGCCGCGCTTTTGGGCGCGGTATTCGGACAGGGGCTGGCTCTTGATGTAGCCCGTGTGGGACAACGTCACCACCATGTCGGTGGGGGTGATCAGGTCTTCGGTGGAGAGGTCCTGGGCGCTGTACTCCACCACGCTGCGGCGTGCGCCCAGCTTGTGCTGGCCGAACTCGGCCTTGATGGAGGTGAGTTCCTCGCCAATGATGGTCGAGACGCGCTCGGGCTTGGCCAGGATGTCCAGCAGGTCTTCGATGACCGCCATGACTTCCTTGTACTCGGCCACGATCTTGTCCTGCTCCAGGCCCGTGAGGCGCTGCAGGCGCATCTGCAGGATTTCCTGGGCCTGGGTTTCGGACAGGCGGTACAGGCCGTCCTGGCCCATGCCGAATTCCTTCTCCAGGCCCTCGGGGCGGTAATCGTCAGCGTTGATCACGCCGCCATCGGCACGTGTGCGGGTCAGCATCTCGCGCACCAGCTTGCTGTCCCACGAGCGGGCCATCAGCTCGGACTTGGCCACGGGTGGTGTGGGCGCGTTGCGGATGATGGCGATGAAGTCGTCAATGTTGGCCAGGGCCACGGCCAGGCCTTCCAGCACGTGGCCGCGATCGCGCGCCTTGCGCAGCTCGAACACCGTGCGGCGCGTCACCACTTCGCGGCGGTGCTGCAGGAAGACGACGATCAGGTCCTTGAGGTTGCACAGGCGCGGCTGGCCATCGACCAGCGCCACCATGTTCATGCCGAACGTGTCCTGCAGCTGCGTCTGCTTGTACAGGTTGTTGAGTACCACCTCGGGCACCTCGCCGCGCTTGAGCTCGATTACCAGGCGCATACCGGATTTGTCCGATTCGTCCTGGATGTGGCTGATGCCTTCGATCTTCTTCTCGTGCACCAGTTCGGCCATGCGTTCCTGCAGCGTCTTCTTGTTGACCTGGTAGGGCAGCTCGTCCACGATGATCGCCTGGCGCTGGCCGCGGTCGATGTCCTCGAAGTGGCAGCGTGCGCGCATCACGACCTTGCCACGGCCGGTGCGGTAGCCGTCCTTCACACCATTGATGCCGTAGATGATGCCGGCGGTGGGGAAGTCGGGCGCAGGGATGATCTCCATCAGCTCGTCGATGGTGGTCTCGGGATTGCGCAGCATGTGCAGGCAGGCATCCACCACCTCATTGAGGTTGTGGGGCGGAATATTGGTGGCCATGCCCACCGCAATACCTGCCGAGCCATTGACCAGCAGATTGGGCAGCTTGCTGGGCAATACCAGCGGCTCTTTTTCGCTGCCGTCGTAGTTGGGGCCGAAATCGACGGTTTCCTTGTCGATATCGCCCAGCATTTCGTGCGCGATTTTGGCCAGGCGGATTTCGGTGTAACGCATGGCGGCGGCGTTGTCGCCGTCCACCGAGCCGAAATTGCCCTGACCGTCCACCAGCATGTGGCGCAGCGAGAAATCCTGGGCCATCCGCACGATGGTGTCATACACAGCCGAATCACCGTGCGGGTGGTATTTACCGATCACGTCGCCAACGATACGGGCCGACTTTTTATAGGGCCGGTTCCAGTCGTTGTTGAGCTCGTGCATGGCAAACAAAACGCGCCGGTGCACAGGCTTCAAGCCATCGCGCGCGTCGGGCAGTGCCCGGCCGACGATCACGCTCATCGCGTAATCGAGATAACTGCGCCGCATTTCCTCTTCGAGGCTGATCGGCAGGGTTTCTTTGGCAAACTGGGTCATTGGGGGCTGCGGTGGCGGCAAAGGAGGGTCATTTTAGGGCTAAGACCGTGTAGCGACCGCGCAACATATCGAAGCAATTCCGGTTTTGTCCTACGGACCGTGGCGCGTCACCACCGCTTTTGCCCTGTTACGTATGGCACAATCGTTTGAACGCTTTGGGTGGTGGTCATCCCTAGCGTCCTGATTCGCAGCGCGGCTGCGGCTTTTTCCCCAAGAGGAGAACCATGAAGAAACTGAACAAAGTGGCGATGTTGTTTGCCTCTGCAGCGCTCGCAACCGCCGCTGGCGCACAAACCGTTGACAACTGGCGCAATGCCAGCGGTGATCTGGTCTGGAAGAACGGTACGAACGAATACTGCTGGCGCGATGCCAACTGGACGCCTGCTACGGCTGCCGCTGGTTGCGACGGTGCTATCGCTGCACCCGCACCTGCCGCCGCTCCTGCTCCAGCCGCTGCACCCGCACCTGCCGCCGCTCCTGCTCCAGCAGCCGCTCCCGCTCCTGCCGTGGCCACCAAGGTGACCTACGCTGCTGACGCATTCTTCGACTTCGACAAGTCGGTGCTGAAGCCAGAAGGCAAGGCCAAGCTGGACGACTTGGTCTCCAAGGTCAAGGGCATCAATCTGGAAGTGATCATCGCCGTGGGTCACACCGACTCCGTGGGCTCTGACGCTTACAACCAGAAGCTGTCGGTGCGTCGTTCCGAAGCCGTGAAGGCTTACTTGGTGTCCAAGGGCATCGAAAAGAACCGCGTTTACACCGAAGGCAAGGGCGAAAAGCAGCCAGTGGCTGACAACAAGACCGCCGAAGGCCGCGCCAAGAACCGCCGCGTGGAAATCGAAGTGGTCGGTACCCGCGCTTCCAAGTAATCTTTTGATTGCTTCATAAAAAAGCCCCGGCAACGGGGCTTTTTTGCGTTTGGAGTCTTATATGCATCTGGTTCAGAGACAATTGCCCGCATGAGTGACACTGTCAATGCAGATCCGGCCGAGCTGGCCAAATTTTCAGAATTGGCCCACCGTTGGTGGGATCCGGACAGCGAATTTCGTCCGCTGCACCAGATCAATCCGCTGCGGCTTGATTGGATCAACGGCTTCAGTCCATTGAATGGCAAGCGCGTGCTGGATGTCGGTTGTGGGGGCGGTATTCTGGCCGACTCGATGGCGCGCAAAGGTGCGGACGTGCTGGGTATTGATCTGGCATCTAAAGCGTTGCGTGTGGCGCAACTGCATGCGCTGGAGGCTAGTACCCCGAATATCCGCTACCGGGAGATCAGTGTGGAAGCGCTGGCCCAGGAGCAGCCGGCGGGTTTTGATGTGGTGACCTGCATGGAAATGCTGGAGCATGTTCCAGACCCCGCATCCGTGGTCCGCGCATGCTCCCAGTTGGTCAAACCCGGGGGCTGGGTGTTTTTCTCCACCATCAATCGCAATGCCAAGGCCTTTATGCTGGCCATTGTGGGGGCGGAATATGTGCTGAACATGCTGCCTCGGGGCACCCATGAATATGCCAAGATGATTCGCCCCAGCGAACTGGCCGCCAGTTGCCGCAGTGCCCAACTGGATGTTCTACATACCAAAGGGCTGGAGTACAACCCACTGACAAAGCGCTACTGGCTGAGTGAGGACACCAGCGTGAATTACCTGTTCGCCACCCGGCGTGCGGGCTGAGGGGCGCCCATGTTCCATGACGTTCGTGCTGTTCTGTTTGACCTGGATGGAACGCTGATCGACAGTGCGCCCGACCTGGGGGCTGCTGCCGACAAGATGCGCACCGATCGCGGATTGCCCTCCTTGCCCCTGGAGCGCTATCGGCCCATGGCGGGAGCCGGTGCACGTGGCATGCTGGGCGAGGCCTTTGGCATGACCCCGGACCATCCCGATTTCCCCGCCTGGCGTGAAGAGTTCTTTGTGAACTATGAATCGCGCATGACCGAGCGCACCACGATATTCGAGGGCGTGCCCGAACTGGTCCAGCAACTCCTGCGGCGCAACCTGCTGTGGGGGGTGGTGACCAACAAGGCGGCACGATTTACAGAACCGCTGACCCGGGCGATCCCGCTTTTCGAGACCGCTGGAGCGGTGGTCAGTGGCGACACGACCCCCCACGCAAAGCCGCACCCGGCGCCCTTGCTGGAGGCGGCGTCCCGCCTGAAGCTCGCCCCCACGCAGTGCATCTATGTAGGCGACGATGAGCGCGACATTCTCGCGGGCCTGGCGGCAGGCATGGGTACGGTGGCTGCCACCTATGGATACCTGGGTGCCAAGGCCGATCCCGGTGAGTGGGGTGCCCATGCTGCAATTAAATCTCCCGCCGAGCTATTGCAATTGCTTGTGCACGCCTAAAATAGAGGGCTTGGGGCTGTCCTGGTTTCGACGTGGGTTCGGAATCGGTGTGGTGCATGTCGAGCTTGAGTCACGCTCGTAAATCTCGATTTAACAAACTAACTGCAAACGACGAACGTTTCGCACTCGCTGCTTAATTGCCAGTGAGCCTTGCAACAGTTGGCCGATGGGCTGGGCAAGGGGGTTCTGAGCAATCAGCGCCTCCCGGCTGCAAGGATAATTACATGGGCTGGCTCCGATCCGGGTACCTTGGGTTGGGGCGAGAAAATAGGGTGCTGGCGGCTTGTGTAGCGTGCGACTGCGCGACACAGGTGGCGAGATTCAAAACAGACCGCTAAACATGTAGATCTGCCCGGTGAAGGCTTACGGACGCGGGTTCAATTCCCGCCAGCTCCACCATAACGTGAAATCCCAACCCTTATCCGGTTGGGATTTTTTTTGCCCGTTCCCCCTGTGTTGGCGCGGTTCCGTGCCTCGGCCTCTTGAGCAGGCCCCTCCGGAAGTCGCCGTTCCCGGCGGACTTTTCGCCCTTTTTCTCTCTCTGTTCTCTGCTGCCCTCTTGAGCGTTCAAGGCCCGAAGTCGTGTGTTGGTGCGGGTTTGCGGGCCATCGGTTTGCTTCTTCGCTTGCTCTGGCGGGCGCGACCGAGACAGCGAAAAGCACAAAAAACCGCCTTGCGGCGGCGTGTCGCTGCGGCACGGATGTCAGCGCGAGCCTGCCACCAGCGCCTCGCGTTGTGCCAGCCAGGACGAGATGGAAATGGTGGGTTACGGTTGCATGGAAATCAACAATATAGAGCGGTGACATATAATACTGTATAAATATACAGTATTTTGATGATTGGGTGTAGAGTAGCGCCCATGTGCAATCGGGATGTGTTGCCAGACGAAGCTGCCATTGAGCGAGAGTGGTCGGTGGGCAGCCGTAGCCCCATTCGGTGGTGAGATGAAGTGCTGTTTCCGAGAGGGAGGATTGGCGCGTTCATTCGGCGCGCGCGGGACGATGCCGGGTACAGCCGGGAGCTGGTGTCCGGGCATGAAAAAGCCACCCTGATGCGGTGGGCCACAGCCAGTGTGTACAAAACTTTGGTTTTGGCCTGATCAAACGAATCCTCTACACTCGAAATGATATTCATTCTTATGAAAGTGTGGAGATGAACTTGCGAAGTGTCGGTGTGGGCTTGGGTTTCTTGGTGGCGGCGAGCGTCGCTCAAGCGGCCTACACAATCAACATCAACCAGAGCGGTGCGAACGTCGTGATGACCGGCTCTGGTTCAGTCGATACAAGTTCCATGACTGCACTGACAACCATTGGGTTGTGCGCTATTGGCGACGGCTTGATCAGCAGTAGCGCTTTGTGTATCGGCACTGAGACCACGGCCGATCAGTTTGACAATGTGCTTACGCCGAGCTTGTCAGGTTTGAGCACCTCGACGGTCGCTGGTGCAAGTTCGTCAGGCCCAGGCGTCTACATCGTAGGAGCCGATCTTTACTTGCCTGAGAACTATGTCTCTGCGTCGCCGATTTCGAATTCAACGACGTTCACTGGCACCACCCTGGCCGCACTGGGTCTGACGGTGGGAACGCGCTCTCTGTTCGTGCCGTCTGGCGACGAGATCATCATCAATATCGGGCTAGCGCCGGTTGCGCCCCCGACCCCAGCCAGCATCCCCACTCTCAGTGACTACGGGTTGTTGGGGATGACATCCATCATGGCAATGCTGGGTATCGCGGCTGTCAGGCTGAAGCGGAGCTGATTTGCCAGAGCGCCCTACAGCATTTTCCGCATCCGTGCTGCTTGTGTCGTCTGTAGTGCTGATAGGCCGACGGGGATGTTGGGGCGAATTTCCGTGACGCACCCACGAATGGAAAAGCCACCCTGAGATGGCTTAACTGTCAGCCCTTGCTCCGTCTTATCTGCCGCGTAGCAAGTAACCCAAGAACCAGAGATATCGCGACCAGAGACCACTCGGATAGGGTCGGAATACCTGTCGGGAGGGGTGGAGTTGCGCCAACAAAAAGGGTAAAGGAATCAGCCGTTGCGCCAGCACCCCAGGTCCATGTGTAAGTGCCGGGTGTCGCCAAGAGCGTCGCGAGGGTAGTACCGGTCCATGTGGAAGTGGACGTCATATGTGTACCAGACACATAGCCAATCGGCACAGCGATTCTTGATTGAAGACCGATTACTCCCAAGAAGGGTCCAGTAGATGATGTAGCTGCGACGGCGCCTAGGCGAGTGCCATACGAGGTTGGCCCCGTTACTCCACTAAAAACGTCGAACGACCCTCCAGGGGTTCCTCCAAAGTAGAGGAGCCCATTTCCGCTCCAAGAAAGTGGACTGGTAGTGGCCTGGATAGCAAAGGTAAGGGCCGCCGTGTTGACGCTTCCTTGGCCCTGAGCAATCACGTCATTTCCGCTCTGATACAAGTAAACAGTGTAGGCAGCGTGCGCTTGTGAGCTGCAAAAAAGCAGGAGTGCAGTTAGCCATCGTATTACGGGGGCCTGTCCGAGTTTCCGTGTGTGAGGCTCACTGAGCCTTCACCGATTTGGCGAAGGTGAATGAGTATCTTACGTG
>NZ_JBWKZU010000082.1:0-17508 GCF_059424825.1 Acidovorax sp. GW101-11A03
CTGCCAGGCTTTGGTGGCCGCGCTGCGCACCGCCCTGCCCCCTGAAGACGAAGCAGGTGCGGCCACGGCCGCTGCTGCGCCCCACGCGCCCATCGATGCAGCCGCCGCGCAGCAGTTGCTGGCCCAGCTCGATGCCCTGCTGGCAGACGACGACTCTGACGCCATCGAGCTGTTCAAGGAATCCACCCCCGCCCTGAAGGCCCTGCTGGGCCCCGCCTACGCTGGCATGAAGCGGGCACTGGACGGCTACGACTTTGTGGAAGCGCTGGCCGCACTGCGCGCCACCCGCATCCCCGGCATGCACAACAAGGAGGACCCGGTTCATGAATAGCCCGATAGAGTTGAGCGGCAAATGCACGGTGCTGGTGGTGGATGACACCCCTGACAACCTCTCGCTCATGAGCGACCTGCTGCGCACGGATTACAAGGTCAAGCTGGCGCCCAGTGGCGAACGCGCGTTGCAGATTGTGGCCGGCGAAAGCAAGCCAGACCTGATCCTGCTGGACATCATGATGCCGGACATGGATGGCTACGAGGTGCTGCGCCGCCTGCAGTTCAACCCCGAAACCGAAGACATCCCGGTGATCTTCCTCACCGCCATGAGTGCGGCAGATGACGAAAGCATCGGCCTGGAGCTTGGCGCGGTGGACTACATCACCAAGCCCGTCAACCCTGCCATCGTCATGGCCCGCGTGCGAAACCACCTGCAGCTCAAGCGCGCCCGCGACTTCCTCGCCCACCACAACCATGTGCTCGAAGAAGAGGTTGCCAGTCGAACCCGAGCCCTGGCTGAGTTGCAAGACGCCACGATCCGCGCCATGGCCTCGCTGGCCGAAACGCGCGACAACGAGACGGGCAATCACATCCGGCGCACCCAGCACTACGTGGAAGCGCTGGCCCGCCACCTGCAGAACCACCCGCGCTTCAAGGATGATTTGACGGACACCAACATTGAGACGATCTTCAAGTCCGCCCCTCTGCACGACATCGGCAAGGTGGGCATCCCGGACCGCATCCTGCTCAAGCCCGGAAAGCTCACTCCCGAAGAGTTCGAGATCATGAAGACCCACACAACGCTGGGTCGAGACGCCATCGTGGCCGCCGAAAGCGACACCACGCATGACAACCCCTTCTTTCGCTACGCCAAGGAAATTACCTACAGCCACCAGGAAAAATGGGATGGCTCAGGCTATCCCGAAGGCCTGATGGGTAACAACATTCCGCTGTCGGCACGCCTCATGGCAGTGGCCGACGTGTATGACGCACTGATTTCCGAGCGCGTATACAAGGCCGCCTTCACCCACGAACAGGCCGTGGAAATCATCCGCGAAGGACGAGGCAGCCATTTCGACCCCGACATGGTGGACGCCTTCCTTGTGCTGTCTGAAGAGTTCCGCCGCATTGCCCAGCGGTTTGCCGATGGCGAACCGGCCCTTCTGGCGCAAATCGACCGCCTGGCCACCGACGTGCCTGCCGAGCGCATCGAACTCTGAGCAAGCCCCCAAGCGCACCCCATGCACCCTTCACAAACCACCGTTCTGCTGGCCGAAAGTGCCGGAGCCATGCGCCAGGCCCTGGCCAGCCAGCTCGAAGCAGCCGGTTTCGCCCGCGTGCTGCAGGCCAAGGACGGCCAGCGTGCGCTGCAGATCCTGCGCTCCGAGCCTGTGCAGGTGGTGCTGGCCGACATTGACATGCCGGTGCACAACGGCCTGGAGGTGCTCGAAGCCATGCGGGCCGAGCCGCGCCTGGCCAGTCTGCCCTTTCTGCTCATGTCCGGCGGGCTGGACCGCGCATCGGCCGCCAAGGCCATCCAGCTGGGCATTGATGATCTGCTGATCAAGCCCTTCACCACCCGCCGCTTGCTGGAGCGCATGCAGCGCGTGCTCACGCGCGGGGCCGCAGCGCCTGCCTCCGAGCCCGCCCCGGACGTAGACGGCAGCGCCGACCGCGCCACGCTGCTGGTGGTGGACGACACGCCCGACAACCTGCAGCTGATGGCGGGCCTGTTCCGCGACCGCTTCAAGGTCAAGGTGGCGCAAAGCGGCGAGAAGGCGCTCAGCATCTGCCAGTCCGACGCGCCGCCCGATGTCATCCTGCTCGATGTGATGATGCCCGGCATGGACGGGTTTGAGGTGGCGCGCCGCCTGCGCGAGCACCACACCTCCGAGTACACACCCATCATCTTCGTGACCGCCATCACCGACGAGATGGCCCGCCACAAGGGCCTGAGCCTGGGTGCCATCGACTACGTGTTCAAGCCCATCGACCCCGAACTGCTCAAGCTGCGCGTGGGCAACCTCATGGTCTATGTGGAGCACCGCAAGCAGCTGCAAAAGGACTTCGACCTGCTGCGCGAAAACGCCCAGCTGCGCTCTGAGGTGCAACGCCTGCGCGGCGACCTGCAGCGCCTGCAAGCGCCAGCGGGCGCATAGAGGCTAAGCCGGGATACGGCCAGTTTTAGCTCATAAGCCTCAAAGTCATTAAAGACGTCTTGCTTATGCAGGCTGCTCCGATCACGCGGGATCGGCCCCCCTGCCGATCACTCGGGTGATCGGTTCTCCATACCGCGTAGGGCCGGGAGCGGCTCCGATCCATTGCGACCTCGAGCCCTTGCCGCGCTGGCACGTACAGCTTGGTCATATGTCATCGTGCCGGCAACCACCGCTGCAACGTCCGCCAGAAATCGTGGCTTGGGTTCATGGCCCGCAATCCGCGTGTTTGCAAGGGCCTGGGCAATTGCATCGCCGCGCACCTCCTTCGTGGTCACGGCAACACCTCAACCCCAACAGGACGCCAAGCCATCACCTCTCCACCGTGCAGCTTCGGATCGAACCGCTTAAGCAGGTTCTCCAGTGCGTGCTCCTCGATCCGTGGCCGGGAAGAAATGCCGCGCCCCCGCGGCAGCGAAACGGGGCGAGGCACCTTCATCTGACTTGCTTTCTTGGTCATGCTCATGATTTTCCTCCTGGAACGTCACGCCGCACAATGCGAACGGTCGTCTCGTCGACGGGACCTGGGAGCGAAATGCCGTGATCAGAAAAGTCCGTGCCGGGCCTTGGCTCCGAGCTGGACGATCACGATTGATCCCAAGCGTCGATGGTCAATAGTTGATTGGGAGGACAAGCGGCAATCTTCTCTGCGTGAAAGATCAAATTGCCCTTCCAGTTCGGGGGCATCACATAGTCATCGCCAATGATGGCAGGCCCCCTGTGCGCCGGCGGTCCGTCAGCAAGCAGCGGCAGCACATCGCTGGCTTTGGCGGTGTAGCGGTTCGGGTAGCCGCTGAAGGAGAGTTGGATCGCCGACCCCGCCTTCACGAGTTGATGCAGCCACTCGATGCCGCCGGGTCCGACCTCCCAGTTCGCGAGAACGGCCGCCCTTCGGTCCACCGCCTGGTCACGCTCCTCGGGTGTCTGAGCTGCGACAACTATCCACCAGCCGATCATCGTTTGCTCCTTCGTTGCTGGCCAATCCCATGCACAACGAGCCTGAAGTGCCTGCTCGATTTGTCGGATGGCGCTCTGTGTCGGATGATCGCACTTCATCTTCAGGAGATATTCTCTTCACCATTCAAAAGCCATTGCCACCGCCCGCCGGCTACGCCAGTTGGCTCGACTACGCAGTCGAGGCGTTCAGCACCCGGCAGGCGTGGCTCGAAAGCCTCTGGGAAACCTGGGTCGACGACACCGCTGTCGAACTAGACCGCGAAGAGATCCGCGAGTCTGCGCGTCTGGAACTGCGCGCCCTGCGCAAGGCGGCCGGAGCTGCTGACCCATGAGTTGGGGACGCGTGCCGCACACACCGCACTTACCGAGCTATCGAACCTTTCGCGCACCGGTCTTGGCGGCCTTTGAGGCTGGCACTTCTTGCGGCGGCGGTACCGGTTCCGGCGGCGAGAGCCGCTCCAGCAGCGCGCGAAGCGTCTGTGCTTCGGCTTTGAATTGCGTCGCTTCTTGCTGGGCCACCGCGAGTCGTTCCCTCGTCGCCTGAAGATCGTCAACAAGGCCGCGATTGCTGGCCGTCAGTTCTCGTTGCGACACCTCGGCCGCATCGGCCTTGACCTGCAGCCGCGTAACGGCGTCGGCCTGCGCCAGCAAGCTCTCGCGATGGCGGCCTTCGGCCTGCGCCAATTGGCCACGCAGCGCCTCGAGCTGCTTGTCGGCCTTGATCCGGGCCTGGCGCTCCTGGTCGATCTCCAGCAGCGCGCGCCGCTCGGCGGCGTCCGAACGAGCGTTCGCCGCGTCCACGGCCTCCCTTGCCTTGGCTAATTCGGCGCTGAAATCCACCCGCACTCGCTCCTGCTGATGGCGCGCTTCCTCGAGATGGCGCTGCAACTCCTGCAACCTGGCCACGGCGCCGGCATGGGCGCGCCGCTCTGCCTCCAGGTCCGTTTGCCGTTGCTGGAGCGATTCCTGGGTCGCGCTCAGCTGCTGACGCAGGGTATCGGCGCTGGCCAGCGCCTCGGTTGCCGCTTGGCGAGCCCGAGCTTCCTCGCCCTGAGCCTGCTCGACCGCGGCCTGGTCCTCCAGGCGCAGCGCCGCGAGTTCGTGGCGCGCAGCGGCCGTGGCCTGCCGCCACAACTCGGCGATGACCTCCGCCGCGCTCGTTTTGAGTTCGGGCGGCAGATCCGGATGGTCGATTTCGACGCGCGCCTTGCTGCGCAGATCCTCCCAGAACTTGGCCAGCGCCTCCGCCGGCGCACTCATCGAGCCCTTGCGCACAAACTGGTACAGCTTGCTTGCCGTGGGGGTGATGCCATAGCGGAAGAACAGCAACGCGCAAACCTCACGATAGAGGTCTTTTGTTTCCGTAAATCGCCCCCGGAGGGTTTCAATGTCGCTCTGGAGTTCAATTTCGGTATTCATGAATAAATAATACAACGTAATACGTTGAATTTATTGAATTAATTCTCAGTCTATGGACATAAGTCTTCTAATGTCTATAGCATTGCAGAATGTCCGGATTCCCCCGTAGCTCGCCATGACCGACCTGGTCACCCTGGATCGCGTGGTGGTCGCCGCCCATCTCGATGGCCGCGAGGGTCGCAATCGCGCCGCCACGCCGGGCCAACTGGCAGCGGCCGACGATCGCGCCGCCGTTCTGGCCTGGCTGGCGCGCTACACGGACTCGCCCGCCACGCTGGCCAGCTACCGCAAGGAGGCTGAACGGCTCATGCTGTGGTGCACGCTGCAGCGCGGCGTGGCCCTGTCAGACCTCACGCACGAGGACTTGCTGCTCTACCAGCGCTTCCTGGCCGATCCGCAACCGGCCGAGCGCTGGGTCATGGCGCCCGGGCAAAAGCCCGGCCGCAATTCCCCGCAATGGCGCCCGTTCGCCGGCCCGCTCGCCGCGTCCAGCCAGCGCCAGGCGCTGTCGATCTTGAACGCCATGCTGTCCTGGCTGGTGGAGGCCGGCTACCTTGCCGGCAACCCCCTGGCCCTGAGCCGCCGAAAGAGGCGGCTGTCCGCGCCGCGGGTGAGCCGCTTTCTGCCCATGGAGCAATGGGAGGTGGTCAAGAGCGCCGTGCAGGCCTTGCCCACAGTGCCCGAACGCGCCAGGCAGCATGCCTCCCGTAGCCGCTGGCTGGTCTCGTTGCTGTACATCGGGGGCTTGCGAGTCTCCGAGATCTGCGCAGCGACCATGGGCGCGTTCTTCAGCCAACGTGCCTCCGACGGGCGCGAGCGCTGGTGGCTGGAAGTGCTGGGAAAGGGAGGCAAGACTCGCCTGGTGCCGGCCACCGGCGAGCTGATGACGGAACTCATGCGCTACCGCAGGAGCCAGGGCCTGAGCCCACTGCCCGTGGAGGGCGACGGCATGCCGCTGGTGATCCCTCTGATCGGGCCGCACAAGCCCATGGCGCGCAGCGCCCTGCACGAAGTGCTCAAAGAGATCTTTCGGGCCAGCGCGGCGCGCCTGCGCGCGCAAGGCCCCGAGTTCGAAGCCGCAGCAGCCCACCTCGAAGCCGCCTCTGCCCACTGGGTGCGCCACACCGCCGGCAGTCACCTGAGCGAAAAGGCGGACCTGAAGGTGGTGCGCGACAACCTGGGGCATGCCAACATCAGCACCACCAGCATCTACTTGCATGCTGAGGACGACGCGCGGCACGATGCCACCTCTGCCGTGCATCACGTCGGCTGGCGCACGCCGTGATGCTCCGGCCATGAAAGTTCAACCGGTTGAATTTCTGCCGGATGACCGAGTCTCCAAAGACCGGAATGGGTAAGAAGGCGGACCTACACCATCGGTCCGCGAACTGATCTTGACGGCCAGTTGCTGTCATTCAGCGCGTCAGCGCGAGGGACAGCTTCAGACTGATTGCTGCCACTTAGGTTCGACGGCAGAGTCCATGGGCGCCACCGCAAGCGGTCGCTCACCGGTCAGGATCTCAAGCGACCGATCGATTACCTGTACCGGTCGTTCGGCACTGTAGCGAAGTGCAAAGTTCTGGAATGGCCCTTTGCGTCACGGACGAAACGGTGTTCTGGACCCTGGGCAGGCCTTCTTCAAGCGCCAGCAGGGAGGGCGAATCACTTCTTTTGGTCCTTCAGTGTCCGTAGCGCAATACCCGCCACCCGGGTTCCCAGTGCTCCTCAAAGTGCGTGATAGACGGGCAATAGTTCACTTTGACCTGATGCTGTTGCAACATTCTGATCATTGCTCTCGCCGCAAATAAAGAAGGAGACAAGGGGTGGCCGTTGGATCGCAATGCCCAAGACATCGCGTGCGGTATGTGGATATGCGGCAGTCTTGACCTCGCCATCCGCATCCGGCATTTGTGCAGGTGAGCCTGCCGTGAATCTCGTTGAAGGTGCGTGGATAAGCTTTGAGCGCCGACTGGCGAGCTGCTCAGGCCTGACCTCGATGGAGTCACATTTCATGGCGCCGTTTTCTCGGCGCCAGATACCTGGTCGACAAATGCCAGCAGCGAAGCGGTGGGCTGTTTGTCGCGATGCACGACCAGGTGAGATTGTCGGAGCTGCCGCGGCAAGGTCGTGGCGATGCGGCACAGGCGGCCGGCCTCCAAAGCGTCGCTCACGACCCACGACGAAAGGCAGGCCACCCCCATACCCGCCTCGGCCGCATGTTTGATCGCCTCCGAACTTCCCAGCTCGATGCTTCGACGGTAGGAGCGCAAGTGGGGCAGCAGACTTTGGTCGGTGGCCTCGCGCGTTCCCGAGCCCAACTCACGCACCAGCCAGACCCCTTCACGCAGTGTCCGCATTGGCACCCGCTCGCCGGCCAGGCTCATTCGTGCCCACGCGCTGTCGGGCGATGTAACGACCACCATCTCGTCCTGGTGCCATGGCGTGACGGCCAGCGCCGCTTGGTGGCAAGGCCCTTCGATCAGGCCCACGTCCAGTTCAAACGCAGCGACCGCGTCACAGATGGCCGCCGTGTTTCCGATCACGACCTTTGAGCGCCAGGCACTGGCATGGCCCGGTTGCGCTGCGACAAAACGGGCCAGCAGCCTGGGCAGCACATAGTTGCCGATGGTGGTGCTGGCGCCGATGCGCAGCGACTGCGCCTGGGCGCTGCCATCGCGGGACATCAACTCGATGCCGGCGGCACCGTCCAGCAGCGCCAGGGCCCGCGGCAGTAACGCACGGCCGTTGTCGTTGAGCAGCAGGCGCTTGCCCGCGCGGTCGAACAGGCGCAGCGACAGCAGCCGCTCAAGTTCATTCACGGCCGAGCTGGTGGCCGACTGCGACAGCGCGATCTCGGCGCTGGCTGCCGTGGTAGTGCCGCTGCGCGCAACCGCCACGAAGATCTGCAGCTGTCGCAGCGTGAGGCGAAGGGTATTCATGGCGGATTTGTTTGCAAAGCGATCAGATGGGTACATCTTAGCGATACAACCCGTTTGACGGGTCATCTATGAAGCCGGAAGCTTCGTCCTCATGAACTTCAACCGGAGGCAAGCAGCATGACCATCAACGTACTTCCTGAGCCACGCACATCGGCCTCTGCATCGGCTTTCGCACGCATGCTCCCCGGCCTGGCCCTGAGCGGCGCCTTGGCTGCCACCGGTATCGCGCTGGGCCGCATCGCCTGGCTGCAGGACCATGGCTTCAGTGCGCTGACGCTGGCCATCGTGCTGGGCATGATCGTGGGCAACACGGTTTACCCGTGGGCCCCGCGCTGGGCGGTAGCCAGCGGCGCCGGCGTCAACTTCTCCAAGCAGAACCTGCTTCGCCTGGGCGTGGTGCTGTACGGCCTGCGGCTCACCGTGCAGGACATTGACCATGTTGGCATAGCTGGTGTCGCCATCGACACAATGATATTGGGCTCGACCTTCGCACTGGCCTGCCTCATCGGCACGCGCTGGCTGGGCCTGGAGCGCAAGACGGCGATGCTGATCGGCGCTGGCAGTGCCATCTGCGGCGCTGCTGCGGTGATGGCCGCCGAGCCGGTGGTCAAGGCGCGCGCCGAGCAGGTCACGGTGGCGGTGGCCACGGTGGTGGTGTTCGGCACGCTGGCGATCTTCCTGTACCCGGCGCTGTTCGAGCTGAACCGGCACTGGGCGCTGATCCCCGGCGGCGCCAACGGGTTCGGCATCTACGTCGGATCGACCATCCACGAGGTGGCCCAGGTGGTGGCCGCAGCACGTTCGGTGGGCCCGGACGCAGCCAACTCGGCCGTCATCGCGAAGATGGTTCGAGTAATGATGCTGGCGCCGTTCCTGGTGATGCTGTCGGCTTGGCTGGCGCGCGACAGCACCCTGCAAGCCCTGGTGGAGGCAGAGCATGCTCACGCCAAGGGTCAACTCGCTGTGCCCTGGTTCGCCTTCGGCTTCGTCGCGGTTGTGTTGCTCAATTCGCTGCAATGGCTGCCGGCGTCGGTGGTGGCAGTGACGATCGAGATTGACACCGCGCTGCTGGCGATGGCGATGGCTGCGCTCGGCCTGGCCACGCACATCGGCGCCATTCGCAAGGCCGGGGCCAAGCCGCTGCTGCTGGCGTTGATCTTGTTCGGCTGGCTCATCGTCGGAGGCGCGCTCATCAACCGCTGGGTGCCGGCCCTGCTGGGCTGAAGCCTCGAATTCACGGCCCAGGGCCCTGACCCTAAATTTCTTTGCACGCTCTGGAATAGACCGCATGCCGACGCCGTCTGCTCTTTTGTCGGGACCTATCGGACCCTTCGTCCAGCACTCACCCCCCTTCACTTCACACCAACCCTTCATCGGAGCCCACAATGTTCAAGACTTTCGCTTTCGCCGCCACCGCCCTGACGCTCGCCTCCGGCAGCGCCTTCGCCGCCCCCAGCGACGACGCCCGCACGCACTTCCAGGCCATCGCCTCGGGCGACACCCAGATCGTCATGCGTGCCTATGCCGACCAGGCCCAGCTGAACTGGGTAGGCGGCCCACTCGACGGCACCTATGCCACCACCGATGCCATTCGCGGCACCTGGGAGAAGTTCGGCAAGGCCGTCGGCCCACTGAAGCTCACAGTCGGCCAGATTGAAGAATCGGCCAACCCCAAGGGCGCCACCGTCTCGGCCAACGTCGTCTTCGAAGGCAAGATGCCCATCAAGGTGCGCTACGTGCTGACGTTCCGTGAAGGCAAGATCGTCAGTGAAACCTGGCAGATCGACCCCAAGCTGGCGGTGGCTGCGGCTTACTGAACGGCACGCAGCGTGGCTACTCTCCACCAGACCCTAAAGGACAACCCCATGAAGCACCTTTCGACTCTGGCCGCGCTGCTGATCACAGCGGCTTCCTTCGCGGCACCACTCACCGGCGCTATGGCTGCCGACGCGCCGGCCAAGCTCGCCAACGGCGCGCTGGTCGACGCCAAGGGCATGACGCTCTACACCTTCGACAAGGACGTGGCAGGCAGCGGCAAGAGCACCTGCAACGGCGGCTGCGCCGCGCTGTGGCCGCCCGCGATGGCCGCCGCCAGCGACCAACCCGCCGGTGCATACACGATCGTCATGCGCGACGACGGTGCGCGCCAGTGGGCCTACAAGGGCAAGCCGGTGTACACCTACCAGGCCGACCAGAAGCCCGGCGACCGCGCCGGCGACAACTTCAAAGACGTCTGGCACATCATCAAGGAATGACATTTGCTGTCGACTTCCGTCCAGACCCTCAGGCCACGACCCCCCGATGCAAGACGACGCAAGCCTGCTGAGCTGGGTGCCGCGCCTGCGCCGCTATTCGCGCGCACTGGTGAACAACCGTGACGACGCCGACGATTTGGTGCAGGACACGCTGGAGCGGGCCTGGGCCAAGTCGAACCTGTGGGGCGGCGTGGCCGACATGCGCGCCTGGCTCTTCAGCATCATGCACAACCTGCACGTCGATGGCGTGCGCCGTCCCAGGCTGCACACCGTGACCATGGACGACGACACGCCCGAAGTGCCGGTGGCGCCGACACAAACCGACAGGCTGGCTGTACTGGATCTGCAGGCTGCACTGGACTTGCTGCCCGTCGAGCAGAAGGAAGTGCTTCTTCTGGTGACGCTGGAAGACATGGCCTATGCCGATGTGGCGCAGGCCCTGGGTATCCCCATCGGCACCGTGATGTCGCGCCTGTCGCGAGGCCGTGAGCGCCTGCGCGGCCTGATGGAAGGCCGCGCAGAACCGGTGCGGCTGAAAGTCGTCAAATGAATGTATTGCGAAGCAACCCATGAATACCGACCGTCCGCCACCGTCCATTCCCCCGGTCACCGAGGCCGACCTGCATGCGTTCGTTGATGGCCGCCTGCCCGCTGAGCGCCAGGTCGAGATCGCCGCTTATCTGGCCGCACGCCCTGAAGACGCGCAGCGCTTGGAGGCCTACCGGGCGCATAAGCGCGAACTGCACGCCTTGTTCGATCCCGTGCTGGATGAACAGCCGCCGCAGCGCCTGCTGAAATCGGCGCGCCCGCGCGCCGTGCCGCAGACGCCTTGGTACCTCCAGCGCCTGGCCGCTGGGATCGCCATCGCCGTCATCAGCGGCGCCACAGGCTGGGGCTTGCGGGGCGGCCTGCCCGCGGGGGGCGACGATGCCGGCCGCATGGCCGCCGCGGCACCCGCCGAGCGCGGCCTGACGCTGGCGTCAGCGGGCGGCTTCGCGCAGCGCGCGGCGGTGGCTCACGCGGTATACAGTCCCGACCCGCGCCGCCCGGTCGAGGTGGACGCGGCGCACGAAGACCAGCTCGTGGCCTGGCTGTCCAAGCGCATGGGCGCGCCGATGAAGCCGCCGTACCTGCAGGCCCAGGGCTATACGCTGGAAGGCGGGCGCCTGTTGCCGGGCGGCCAGGGGCCGGTGGCGCAGTTCATGTACCGCAACGAGCTCGGCAGCAAACTGACGCTGTACGTATCCAACGATGTCGCCGACGTGGGCAGTGCCGCGGGGCCGGACAAGGCACTGCAGGCCAGCGTGAAGAACACAGACACGGCCTTCCGCTTCGCACGCGAAGGTGTGGTCAATGTCTTCTACTGGGTCGACGGTCCCTTCGGCTACGCCCTGTCGTCCGACGCCGACCGCAGCGTGCTGGCGCAGGTGTCGGCCGAGGTCTATCGGCATCTTGGCACCCCGCGCTGAAGGCCAGGGCGGCGTCGGCGCGACGCGCTGTCGGCATGCCCAGGGAATGAAACGGCCCGAGCCGCGCTCTTGACCTGAAGCAAGCGCTGGGCAGTGGTTCATCGGCGGCTCCCGGCCCACGACCCAAGCGATCACTCTCCACACCAACTCAGAAAGCACACATGACCACCCAACGCCGCGACATTCTCAAGTACACCCTGGCCGCCGCGGCAGCCAGCGCGCTGCCCGCAGCACATGCCCAGGCCCCGTCCGGCGCTTCAGCGGGAGCCGCAGCCACCGGCATCGACCCGCGCGACCGCGTCTTCATCACCAATGAAGACTCCAACACGCTGGTCGTCATCGATCCGAAGACGAACACCGTCGAGAGCACGATCAACCTGACCAGCTTCGACGAAGACCCGCGGCCTCCATTTCGCTACGTCACCGCCGGCGTGGCGCCGACACACGCGGCGATGATCCACAAGCCGCTGTACCACGGCTGCATCGACGCCCACGGCGCGGTGCCGTCGCCCGACGGCCGGCTGCTGGCCACCAGCGGGCGCGGCTCCAGCAACATTTATCTGATCGACGCCGAGCAGCGCCGCGTGATCGGCAACACACCCAACCCTGCGTCTGGGCCCACCACCAACCCCGAGCGCCTGAGTAGTGGCCTGCTGCTGGGCCGCGAACCGCACGAGCCCACTTTCACGCGCAACGGCCGCGAGCTGTGGGTCACGCTGCGCGGTGAAGACCGTATTGCCATCGTCGGCGTCGATCGTGCCGTTCGCCAGCTCAAGGGGGCCGACAGCCCGGGCTCCAGCGCGGTTCGCCAATACCTGCCCACACTGAGCGGCCCGGCGCAGGTGTGGTTCAACCGTGAGGGTACGTTGGCCTTTGTGGCCAGCCAGAAGGTGTCGAAGATCGACGTGTTCCGCGTCAACCCCGGCGCGGATGGCCACAGCCAACCGCAGCGGCTGACCACGCTGGACATCAGCGCACAGGACAAACCCGGCTTCACGCCCTTCATGAAGACCACACCCGACGGTGCCGAGGTGTGGTTCTCGCACAAGCTGGCTGATGCGGTGTCTTGCCGCTCGACGCAGGGTGGCTTCGACCTGATCGACACCGTGCCACTCGGCATGGGCGCTCGGCCCAACCACGTTGAGTTCGTGCGCAATGCGCGCGGCAGCGTGGTCTATGCCAGCCTGGCGCGCATCGACGATGGTGGCCCCGGCGGCGTGGCGTCGAGCCCGATCGCCATCATCGACCGCAGCGCTCCGGGCGGACAGCGCAAGGTGGTGGGCACCTTCTCCAGCCGTGGCCGCGAGTCGCACGGGTTGTGGACCAACCCCGAGAACACGCTGCTGTATGTGGCCCACGAACAGGACGAGCTGCCCGGCACGCCCAACGCGGGCCAGACCGTGTGCAGTGCATTTGATGTGAGCGACCCGCTGCGCCCGACCTTCATTGCGCAGATCCCCCTGGGCAATCTGACGCTGCCCTCTGGCGCGCTGCGCAACAAAAAGAGCATCAACCTCGTCTACGTGCGTGTGGGCGAGAAGGGCCAGACGGCATGAGCGGCGCGCACACCAGCCACGGCGCCAGCGCCGCGCACACCAGCGCATTCCAGCGGGATATGGACGAATCGATGGCCCGCATGATGCAGGCCATGCACAGCCCGGGCTACGCAGGCCAGGCCGACCAGGACTTTCTGGCGATGATGATTCCGCACCACGCCGGCGCTGTGGACATGGCGCGGCTGGTGTTGCAGCATGGGCGCGATCCTGTCACCCGGCAGTTGGCCGAGGAAATCATTGCCGGGCAGACGGTGGAGATCCAGAGCATGCAACGCCGACTGCACACCCTGCAGCAGCGCACAGCCAAAGGTGCGGAAGCGGAATTTCCGTCGCTGGGTGGGACGCGGGGGCCTTGATCGACAGCCCTAGGGAAAGTACCAATGAGCGCCACGGAATGAACCAAGCCATGCAGCGCTCTTGATCACCATGCTGTTCCAGTCTGCCGAGTCCCGCTATAACCAATGGGTGCGTGAGCACTACCGTTTTTTGCTGCGCAGTGCGTGGGCGCTCACTGGTTCGCGCGCCATTGCCGAAGACGTGGTGCAAGACTGTTTTGCCAACGCCTGGAAGCACCGGGAGCAACTGCGCGACGCTGCGCTGGCACGGGCTTGGCTCTTTCAGATCATGCGCCGCGCCGCCTTTCGCCAGGCCGCACCCAGCATGCAGTCGCTGGACGATGAAGAGCAGCCCGAGCAAGCGGCGCCCGACGCGGGGCTGGACGACAAACTCGATGTCGTCAAGGCGCTCGCGCGCCTGGCGCCCATCCACCGCGAGGTGCTGGTGCTGTTTTATTTCGACGACATGCCCACCGCCCAGATGGCCGAGGCGCTGGAGATCGCGCCCGGCACGGTGTTGTCGCGCCTAGCCCGTGCGCGCGACGCTTTGAAGCTGGCCATGGGGGTACCTGCGACACCCAAGGCCGATGTCAACGTTACCCCGTTTCGCAGGACCAAGACATGAGCCCCGATACCGACGCGCCTTTCCTGCCCGACAGCGAATTCGATTTGCGCGCGCGCGCCGAGTTGGCGATCGCCTTCGAGGCCAGCGACGCACCGGCACACCTGTACCGAAAGCCGCAGCCGCTGCTGGCGCGACGCGGCTTGCAGCGTTTTCTGGCTGCGCTTTTGCTGGCCGGTGGCACCAGCGGCGGGGTGCTCGCCGTGCGACCGCCAGCGATGGTGCGCGACGCGATCGACCACGAATACCACGAGCGCAGCTTGCGGGGCAGTTTCATGGAGCAGCGCCAGTTGCTCATGCACCTGGGCATGCGGGACGCCAACGTGGTGCCCGGGTTTCCCCAACTCATGCGGCCATGCGATATCGAAGGTCACCTCGCTTACCACCTCACCACGTTCTTCGAGAAGGGCGGCATGGTGACGGTGTATGCCTTTGACCAGTCTGTGGACCTGCGCGAGGCCAGCGGCTGGTGGAGCAACGTGCACTGGAAGGTGATCCGCTCGCGCGAGGGCAAGCCCTTGTTGCTGGTGGCCCAGAAAAAGAAGGCACTGGCGGTCGCGCAGACGGCACTGCAGGCACCTCCCGTGTCCGGGCCAGGCTGAGGCACCGCGTCCCTGTCAACGAATCAACCGCTCACCCCTTTCACCCCAACCGGCGCACGACGCCCAACCACCGGAGACCCCAGAAATGAACCAACAACCCACCTCGCTCCCCCGGCGCCACCTGCTGGCCGGCAGCGGCGCTGCTTTGGCTGCCGTTGGTCTGGCCAGCTTTGGCCGCACCGCAGCCGCTGCTGGTGAGACCGCGCCCGTCGCCTTGGCCGGTGCTGCCAAGCCTCTGCCAGCGTACGTGGGCTGGAAGGACCCGGCCAGCCTGATCGTGCACAGCAGCACCACCATTGAGACCAAGCGCAGTGTGTTCGGCACCAGCGTAATCACGCCGTCCGAGCAGCTCTACATCCGCAACAACCTGCCCGCGCCCGACGCCTCGATCCTGGGCAACCGCGATGCCTGGGAGATCAACATCGAGGGGGTGAAGAACCCGCGCAAACTCACGCTGGGCGACCTCAAGCGCATAGGCATCGAGACCACGGCGATGGTGTTGCAATGCTCTGGCAACGGACGCGGCTACTTCCCCAACAAGCCCAGTGGAACGCCTTGGCAAGTGGGCGCAGCAGGCTGTGTGGTGTGGAGCGGTGTGCCGGTGCGCTGGGTGGTGGATGCCCTGGGCGGCGTGGAGGCCGGCATGGCCTACCTCACCGGCACAGGCGGCGAAAAACTCCCCGATGGACTGGACCCCAAGAGCGTGATCGTGGAACGCTCGGTGCCTGCTGCCGCACTCGCCGATGCCCTGCTGGCCTGGGAAATGAACGGTGTGCCGATTTCGCTGGCCCACGGCGGCCCACTGCGCTTGATCGTGCCGGGTTACACGGGCGTGAACAACATCAAGTACGTCAAACGCCTGGCCTTCACCGCTCAGGAGACCGACGCACGCATCATGTCGCACGGCTACCGCATTTCACCGCCCGGCGCGAAGGGCGACCCGTCGCAGCCATCGGTGCAGGAAATGACGGTGAAGTCGTGGATCAACGGTCCCGGCACGGACGGCGCCCCGCTTAAAGCGGGTGACACACAGATCCATGGCGTGGCGTTTGGCGGCATGAACGCGGTGGCCAAGGTCGAGGTTTCTCTGGACGGCGGAAAAACCTGGCAGCTCGCGCGCATGGTGGGGCCCGACCTCGGCCGCTTTGCGTGGCGGCAGTTTGTTTTTGCGGCGCGCCTGCCGGCGGGCCAGTTCACCCTGGCGAGCCGAGCCACCGACACCGCAGGCAACGTGCAGCCCGAACAACGCATGGAAAACGCGGGCGGCTACAACAACACCAGCTGGGCCGACCACGCCGTGAAAGTGAGCGTGGCATGAAGCGCACAATCCAAAAACACGCGTTGGTCGCTGCCCTGTGGTCGTTGGCATTCACAGTGCTGCCCGTGCACGCCGCCGACGATGCCGCGCAACTTCAACAAGGCAAGGTGTTGTTCGGCCAAGGCGCGGTGCCTGCCTGCGCCCTGTGCCATGCGCTCAAGGACGCGGGAGCCGAAGGCGCCGTGGGCCCCAGCCTGGACGAGCTCAAGCCCGATGCCAAGCGCGTGGCCACCGCGCTGCGCAACGGCATTGGGCAGATGCCGTCCTACAACGGCAAACTCAGTGATGCGCAAATTGCCGCCCTGGCGGCCTACGTGGCCAAGGCTTCGGGTGGATCAAAGTGATGGCTGGTTGGCCACAGCGCTGTTGCGCCAACTGACAAAAAGGACGGGATCACCTGCAAACAGCGATCCCGACTGAGTGGCTGACCCAGGGCGGGTCAGCCACTCACCATCACTTGCCTGGTTTGATGTCGGGGACCACCATCCAGCCAGTCCCCATCATCACAACCGCCGGGAACTTCTCGCCGGCCTAAGTCTTGCCCAGCATGGCCTTGTGCTCGCGGTAAGCCATCAACGCTGGCGACACGCCCAGGTGATTGATCGCACCATGCTTGATGCTGCTGCAGTCTTGCTCGTCGAGCTTGCAGATCTCTGCACGCTGTTGTCAACTCTCTAGCAATGTCAACTGCGCGCCTGAAACCTGTCTCTGCGCATTACCACGATGCATGAATAGGAGTGATCGCAATCCGGCACGCCAAGGGCATTCACGTTGAAAACTCGAACGGCAGCAACCGCTGCTTATGGAGAGTTCTCCATAAGCAGCGGTTGCGGTCGCTCGTCCAGCCACCATGGAAGTCCGCTGACGAACTCTCATCGGACGTTCGGAGCGGTGGGCCATTTTTTTGGATGGAGATGGAGAACACCAATACGTTGGCTCCTGACACGTGTTGCGCCTTGAAGCCAGTTCAAGCAGGTTCGCGAGCTTCGCAGTCGACTCGGAAAGACGTTAAGTGCCTCTCAGCATGCAGTTCGGCAAGCAGGATCGAATCGGCATAGCCTTGTCTGCCTGAGCGAGTGCCGCTCTCGATCTTGATGCCCGGTTGATCTTTGCGAATGAGCTTGACCTTCTCATCGTGGAAAGGTTCATAGTCAAACAGTGAATCAACCAAAGGAGGCTCACATGGTCCATTTCAATGTTCCTGATATGACATGCGGCGGTTGCGCTCAGCGCATTCGTCGAGCAATAGCTCAGGCTCAAATGCCAGCGGGCGTCGAAGTAGAAATCGATGTGGCCGCGCGGCAGGTCCGCGTTCCTGGGCAAGCCGAAGACGGCACTGTGGAGCTTGTCCGCTCTGCACTTGAGCGTGCCGGATACAAAGCAGACGCCGTGGTGGGGACTTCATCGAGCCGAACAACCGGTGGCTGCTGTGCGTCTCGGTCCACAGCCTCTGTTGATGTGAATCAAGGCGCTGCGAACCGTACGTCGTCATGCTGCAGTTGAACCAACAAGGAGACCATCATGCGTCTGAATATCGTCGCTGGGCT
>NZ_JBWKZU010000083.1:0-17017 GCF_059424825.1 Acidovorax sp. GW101-11A03
TCATCGCGCTGCTCCAGCCGGCGCGCCCAGGCCGAGCGGGCCCGCAGCCAGTCCTGCAGCGGCGCAATCGCATGAAAGAGCAAGGGGTTGAGCGCCATCGAAATCAGCGCCCCTGCCAGCACCAGGCTGGCGCCTTCGGGCGGCAACAGGCCCAGCGTTGCCCCCAGGGCCACCAGGATGAATGAAAACTCGCCAATCTGCGCCAGGCTGGCCGACACCGTGAGCGCTGTGTTGAGGGGGTAGCGGAACGCCAGCACCAGCGCAGCCGCCGCCAGCGTTTTGCCCACCATGATGATCGCCACCACCGCCAGAACCTGCAAAGGCCGCTCCCACAGCACGGCAGGGTTGAACAACATGCCCACCGACACAAAAAACAGCACGGCAAAGGCATCGCGCAGTGGCAGAGACTCGTGCGCGGCCCGGTGGGCAAACTCGGATTCACGCATCACCATGCCGGCAAAAAAGGCGCCGAGCGCAAACGACACACCAAACAATGCCGCTGAGCCGAATGCAATCCCCACCGCAGCTGCCACCACACACAGGGTGAAGAGTTCGCGCGAGCCGGTGCGCGCCACCTGCCACAACACCCAGGGGAACAAGCGGCGCCCCACCAGCAGCATCAAGGCCACAAAGCCGCCGACCTGGAGCAGCGTCCAGCCCACAGTACGCCCCAGTTGTGCGGCGTCCAGCTCCGCGCCAGCGCTACTCCCCAGCCACCCGGCCAGCGGGGGCAACAGCACCAGCACCAGCACCATGGCCAGGTCTTCCACCACCAGCCAGCCCACGGCAATGCGGCCGGTGTAACTGTCCAGAATGCCCAGCGTCTCCAAGGCCCGTAGCAACACCACCGTGCTCGCCACCGACAATGAGAGCCCCAGCACCAGTGCCCCGCCCAGGCTCCATCCCCACCAGGTGGCCAATGCCGTGCCCAGCGCCGTGGCCACCATCATCTGCACCACGGCCCCAGGGACGGCAATCTTGCGCACCGCCAACAGGTCCCCCAGCGAGAAGTGCAGGCCCACGCCAAACATCAGCAGCATCACACCAATCTCAGCCAACTGACTGGCCATGGCCGCATCCGCCACAAACCCCGGGGTGAACGGCCCGATCGCCACCCCAGCCAACAGATAGCCCACCAGCGCCGGCAAACGCAGACGTGTTGCCAGAAAACCCAGCGCCAGCGCCAGCCCAAGGGCTGCGGCGATGGTGTGGATAAGGGAAACGCTGTGCGGCATGGGGATGTGTGCTGGAGGGGAGAGCGCCTCGTGCGCCCGCGCATGGCCTCGTTATAACCGCATCCCCCCCTGCACTGCAAAATCGGAGGGCTTCTTGCAAGAGGGCACCGTCATGGCGGGTATGATCCAGCCTCTGCATCAAACGCAGTGGCGGACACTCCGCCCAGCCAGTAGGCGTCACCGCCGAAAGCCTTTCTGCCCGTAGCTCAACTGGATAGAGCAATAGCCTTCTAAGCTATAGGTCGGGGGTTCGAGTCCCTCCGGGCAGGCCAATACTCACGCGGTAAAACTCATCCGACTGGCGTTGATTGCGCCAGGGGAAAACGTCGAAAAATCCACTTCGGCCAGGCCGCGCAGAGCCACCACATCCTCGCTTCAGGATGGTCGGTCGATGGGTTCAGCGCTTTTGCCGTTAGCGGTTGGGTTGCGGTACGGCCGCATAGTTCATTGCGATGGCCTGCACCACGGCGCCAATCAACGCCGAATCTCCCGCACTCTGGGGCAGCACTTCTTTCACAATCTTGACCGCGTATTCCAACTGCTCCTTGGCCAGGGCCGCAGACATGGCATTGCCACGCTTCTCACTCGGCGACGCATCGCGGACTATCAGATTCATCAGGGGCTCCCAGAAAGCAGTGAAACAAGCAGTATGCGCTGCCTTCTTCTGGAAACACGACCGTTGGAGAAACTAAGTGGGAGAACAGGTCGCGATAGTCGGAACCGGGGCCTGAAAACCACTTCAGAAAGCAAAAAAGCGCTGCAACGTCTCCGTTGCAGCGCTTTGCATTTTGGGGTGGCTGATGGGGCTCGAACCCACGACAACAGGAATCACAATCCTGGACTCTACCAACTGAGCTACAGCCACCGTAGCTTTGTATTATAGCCTGGGTTTTTGCCCCCCAGGACTAAATTGCTTAATTTTCTGCAGTGACTTGGGTTGCAGCGTCAGGACGCGGAGCCTTGATCTGCACCTTGAAGCGCTGCTTCAGCAATTCGTAGTAAGCCAAGCCTTCTGCGGTCGTCAGCCACTGCTCGTACTGCTGGCGCTCCTGCTGGGCACGCTGCGCATCAGGCGCCTGGCGGGGTACCACGCGGTTGACCTTGACCACCATGTAGCCAGCGGCCCCCAGGTCCACGCCCGTCCAGCCGGGCAAGGCATCGGCAGATGCGCGCAAGGCGGCGTCAATCACCGGGCGGGGCAGGTTCTGGGGTTGTTCACGCGATACTTCCACCGCTGTAGAAAGGCCCGTGGCCGAAGCAGGCGCTGCCTTCCAGGCGGCCAGCTTGGCCTCGCCTTCCTTGCGCGCCAGTTCGGCCGACTTTTCGGCCACATAGAGGGTGCGCACGCGGGCCCGCACTTCGTCCAGCGGCAAGGTGCGAGCCGGGGTGTAGGTCGTCACGCGGCCTGCGGCCATCTGGCTGGGGCCCACTTCGACGGCTTCGGTGTTGCGCTTGTTCTGCACGGAGTCCGAAGCAAACAGTGCCTCCAGGAACTTGGCATTGGCCAGGGGCCCCTTGGCGCCTGGTGCTGGGGTGCGGGTGACGCCCGTGGCTGTCTGCACCTTGAGCTTGAGCTTGTCGGCCACCGGCTGCAGGCTGTCTGCCTGCTCGTACACACCGTTGGTGAAGGACTCGGCCACTTCGGCGAATTTGCGCTGGGCCTGCTGCTGCTTGAGCTCGGCTTCCATCGAAGGACGCAGCTCCTCGAACGAGGGCTGGCGGGGCGTCTTGATGTCGGTCAACTGGATGATGTGAAAGCCAAAATCGCTCTCCACCACATCGCTGATCTCGCCCTTCTTCAGAGCAAAGGCCGCATCTTCGAAAGGCTTGACCATGGCGCCACGGGCGAAGAAGTTGAGGTCTCCGCCGACCACGGCCGAGCCCTTGTCGTCTGAGGATTTCTTCGCCACGTCCGCAAAACTCGCGGGCGCCTTGCGCACCTGGGCAAGCAGTTCGGCAGCGCGGGCCTTGGCCTTCTCGCGGTCTGCAGCCGGTGCATCCTTGGCGGCATTGACGAGGATGTGGCTTGCGCGGCGCTCCTCCTTGGCCGTCATGCGCGCCACGTTTTCCTTGTAATAGGTACGCAGGTCGTCTTCACTCAGGGAAATGGTGGCACGGACACTGTCGAGGTCCAGCACCACATACTCCACGGCCGCCTGTTCCAGTTGCTGAAACTGCGCGGGATGGGCTTTGTAATAGGCTTCAAGGTCCGCATCCGTGGGCGTGACCTTGCTCGCAAAATCGGATGCATTGAAACGTGCCACCTGGATGTCGCGCCGCTCGTACAAGGCGTTCAGGGCCAGCTTGACCTGTGCATCCGAACCAAAAGCCGAGCCCATCACGCCACCCATGACCTGGTTGATGGAGATGTCGCGGCGCACATTGGCCTCAAAACCCGCAGGCGTGAGGCCCTGGCCGGCCACCAGGGCGCGGTAGGCTTCGGCGTCCAGGGTTCCGTCCGCGCGCTTGAGACCAGCAATCGCCGGGATCTCCTGCAGGCTGCGTGCCAGGCGCGCATCGCTGGTGACGAGGTGCATTTTTTTCGCGGCAGCGGCCAGCACACGGTCGCGCACCAGGCGCTCCAGCGTGGCGTAGCGTGCGCTAGGCGAGTCCAGCAACTTGGGATCGACCGTGGGAGACTGCGCGCGAATGCGGTCCGTCTCCATGCGGTGGGCATTGTCCCAGTCTGTCTGCTTGATATTGTCTCCATCGACACGCGCCACCACCGGGCTCTTTTCAGAGAAGTAGTTGCTGTCAATGCCTACCAGCACAAACGAAGGAATGATCAGCAAGAACAAGAAGATCATCACGATCTTGGAGTGCTTGCGGATGGATTCAAACATGGTCGATCTTTCAAGAGGCAAAAAACAAAAGGCGAACTTGCGTTCGCCTTTGTTCGGTGATGGTGGGTCCTGACGGTCTCGAACCGCCGACCTACTCCGTGTAAAGGAGCCGCTCTACCAACTGAGCTAAGGACCCCACCTAAACTTGATCCTCAGTTCAAGGCATCTTTCAATGCCTTGCCAGGACGGAACTTTGGAACTTTAGCAGCTTTGATTTTAATCGTAGCGCCGGTACGGGGATTGCGGCCCGTGCGGGCAGCGCGCTTGCCCACGGCAAAAGTGCCAAAACCGACGAGCGACACCGTGCCGCCCTTCTTCAGAGTCTTCTTGACAGCCTCGATCGTGGATTCCAGGGCACGCGCAGCAGCGGCCTTGGAGATGTCGGCGTTGGTAGCGATGTGCTCGATCAGTTCGGTTTTGTTCACAAGAAGCCTCTCGGAAAAGAGTTGATGGAATGTCTCGCGGATATCTGGTCTTCACACGTCTGACGGCACAGCCGAAGGCTGATGGGGAACAGGCGGGGGAATGACTGGCATACACAGCAGTGGCTGCTGCATCAGATTAAAGCCATCGAGTTTCAGAGTGTCAATACAGCACGCTGATTTGACGCAGCGTTGCGATGAATTCTAGTCGTATTTCACGCAGCGACAGGGCTTGCCGGGCCGTTTTGTCTCAAACACGCCGTATGGGCAGCATCCCGTATTGACACCCCAATTCTGGCGCCACTCAAACGGCCGATAACGCCTCGGCAATGGCCTTGCCAACGTCCCGCGTGCTGGATTTTCCGCCCAGATCAGGGGTGCGCGGCCCGCCACTTTGGGGGTCCAGCACGGCCTCGATCGCAGCCAGCACCGCATCGTGCGCCGCCCGGTAACCCATGAAGTCCAGCATCATCGCGCCACACCAGATCTGGCCGATGGGGTTGGCAATGCCCTGCCCGGCGATGTCGGGCGCCGAGCCATGCACGGGCTCGAACAGCGACGGCATGGTGCGCGTGGGATTGAGGTTGGCGCTGGGCGCGATGCCGATGGTGCCCGTGCAGGCCGGACCCAGGTCCGAGAGGATGTCGCCAAACAGATTGCTGGCCACCACTACATCGAAAAAGTCGGGACGCTGCACGAAATGGGCCGTGAGGATGTCGATGTGGAACTTGTCCACCTTCACATCCGGATACGACTTGGCCATCTCGGCCACACGCTCGTCCCAATACGGCATGGTGATGGCGATGCCGTTGGATTTTGTGGCGCTGGTCAGGTGCTTCTTGGGGCGCGACTGGGCCAGGTCGAAGGCAAACTTCAGCACGCGGTCCACGCCGTGGCGGGACATCACCGTCTCCTGCATCACGATCTCGCGCGGCGTGCCTTCGTACATGCGGCCACCGATGCTGGAGTACTCGCCCTCGGTGTTCTCCCGCACGATCAGCATGTCGATCTCGCCGGGCAGACGCGGGCTGCCGTCGCGGCGCACCACAGGCGCGATCACGCCGGGCATGAGGCGTGCGGGGCGCAGGTTGATGTACTGGTCAAACTCGCGGCGGAACAGCAGCAGCGAACCCCAGAGCGAGACATGGTCGGCGATCTTCTCGGGCCATCCCACGGCGCCGAAGTAGATGGCCTCATGGCCGCCGATCTGGTCCTTCCAGTTGTCGGGCAGCATCTTGCCGTGCTTCTCGTAGTAGTCCCAGCTCGAAAAGTCGAAATGGTCGAAGTGCAGGTCGATGCCGAACTTGCGCGCAGCCACGTCCAGCACGCGCAGGCCCTCGGGCACGACCTCTTTGCCAATGCCGTCACCCGCCACCACGGCAATGCGATGTTTAGCCACGGGAATGCTCCTGAAAATATAGCTACTAGCGCTTACTCAGAGCGCGCAAGCGGCCTAAAAAGCTTGAAAATTACTTGACGCGAGCCCGGATTTCGGGGAGGGCCTTCTGCAGGTAGTACACCATGGACCAGACCGTGAGCACGGCAGATGCCCAGATGAGCCAGGTGCCCCACACGCCCGTGTCGATCAGGCCAAACAGGCGCCCGTCGTACAGCAGGAAGGGGATGGCCAGCATCTGCACCGTGGTCTTCACTTTGCCGATCATGTGCACGGCCACGCTCTTGCTCGCACCGATCTGCGCCATCCACTCGCGCAGCGCCGAGATGGCAATTTCGCGGCCGATGATGATGAGGGCCACAAACACATCGGCACGTTGCAGATGCACCAGCACCAGCAGCGATGCACAGACCAGGAACTTGTCGGCCACCGGGTCAAGGAACGCGCCGAAGGACGAAGTCTGGTTGAGCTTGCGGGCCAGGTAGCCGTCCAGCCAGTCGGTGGCGGCGAACACCACGAACATCACGGTGGCGATGAGATTGCGTGTGGCTGGCTCCAGTGGCGCGTAGAACACCCCCACGATCAAAGGTATCGCGACGATGCGCGTCCAGGTCATCAAGGTGGGGATAGTCCAGAACATGGCGGCGATTGTGTCACGGCGCGGCCCTGGAACTGCGCGGGGCTTATCTCAGGGCCTTGTAAATTTCTTCTGCCAACTCGCGCGAGATGCCATCGACGGTGGCCAGGTCCTCAACACTGGCCGCCGCCACGCCGCGCACCCCGCCAAACCGCTGCAGCAGCCGCGCGCGCTTCTTGGGGCCGACGCCCGCAATTTCTTCAAGCTGCCCGCCGCCCACCCGCACCTTGGCGCGCGCCGCGCGCATGCCCGTGATGGCAAAGCGGTGCGCCTCGTCGCGGATCTGCGCCACCAGCATCAGCGCGGCCGAATCCTTGCCCAGATAGACCTTCTCGCGCCCATCGGCAAACACCAGCTCTTCCAGGCCCACTTTGCGGCCCTCGCCCTTCTCCACCCCCACGATGCGGGTCAGGTCCAGCCCCAGCGCGGAGAACACCTCGCGCGCCACGCCCACCTGGCCCTTGCCTCCGTCGATGAGCACCAGGTCGGGCAGGCGCGCCTGGCCCTTGGGGCGGGCTGCGGCTTGCGCTTCGGGAGACTTCGCATAGTCGATGCCCCCCTCCTCACGCTGCGCCTCCACCACCTTGCTGTAGCGGCGTGTGAGCACCTGGCGCATGGCGGCGTAGTCGTCGCCGCCCGTGATGCCCTCGATCTTGTAACGGCGGTATTCGCTGCTCTGCATCTTGTGGTGGTGAAAGACCACACAGGACGCCTGGGTGGATTCGCCCGCCGTGTGCGAGATGTCGAAGCACTCGATGGTGAGCTGGTCCAGATCTTCGGGCGGCAGATCCAGGGCCTCGGCCAGCGCGCGGGTGCGGGCTTGCTGCGAGCCCTCCTCGGCCAGAAGGCGGGCGAGTTGCAGGTCGGCGTTCTTCTGGGCCATGTCCAGCCAGGCACGGCGCTGTTCGCGGGGCTGGTGGATGGCGTTCACGCGCAGGCCGCTTTGTTCGGTCAGCGCGTCGAGCAGGGCCTTGTCCACCGGCACGCTGGTCACCAGCAGCGGGGGCACAGGCACGCCGATGTAGTGCTGGGCGATGAAGGCTTCAAGCACCAGCACCTCCACGGGCCGGGCAGGCAGAGCAGGCGCGGCGCTTTCCCCGTCAACGCCCTCCACAGCGTCTGTGCCCTCGCCCCCCTCTTCCGCATACACCGCCGCCGCATCCTCGACATGCACCGGAAAGTACGGCCTGTCTCCCAGGTGGCGGCCACCGCGCACCATGGCCAGGTTCACGCAGGCACGGCCGCCTTGCACACGCACAGCCAGGATGTCCACATCCTTGTCATCCACCGTTTCGATGGACTGCTGGTGCAGCACGCGCGACAGTGCCTGGATCTGGTTGCGCACTTCGGCCGCCTGCTCGAATTCGAGCTTGTCCGAATGCGCCATCATGCGCGCCTCCAGCGCCTGCAGCAGCTCCTGCGTTTCACCACGCAGCAGTGCCTCGGCATGCTGCACGTCGGCGGCATAGGCCTCGGGCGAGATCAAGTCCACACAGGGCCCGGTGCAGCGCTTGATCTGGTACAGCAGGCAGGGCCGCGTGCGGTTGGCAAACACCGTGTCTTCGCAGGTGCGCAGCCGGAACACCTTTTGCAGCAGCTGGATGGTTTCCTTCACCGCCCAGGCGCTGGGGTATGGGCCGAAGTAGCGGTGCTTTTTATCGACCGCGCCCCGGTAATAGGCCATGCGCGGAAATACCTGGCCCGGCGCATCGCCCCGCGTATGCGCGCCAGGCGTGCCGGTGATCTTCAGATAGGGGTAGCTCTTGTCGTCTCGGAACAGGATGTTGAACTTGGGGTTCAACGTCTTGATGAGGTTGTTTTCCAGCAGCAGCGCCTCGGCCTCGGAGCGCACCACGGTGGTCTCCATACGCACGATCTTGCTGACCATGTGGCCGATGCGCGTGCCGCCATGGTTCTTCTGAAAGTAGCTGGACACCCGGCGCTTGAGGTTGAGCGCCTTGCCCACATACAGCAGCGCATCCTGCGCATCGAAATAGCGGTACACGCCCGGCAGCGCAGGCAGCGCAGCCACCTGCGCCAGGAGTTCTTCAGAATGCACATCAGACATGGCGCGTATTGTGGCCTTGTGCGCGCCAGGTATCATTTGCTATGAAATAAATAGCTACTTGCGCATATATAGCGGGCGGTAGCGGGATTTTTTATCCAATTTCCCGCCCCCTCCGGGTCACTCCGCCTCGATCTTCGAGGTCCTCACCACCTGTGCCCAGTTGGCCAAGTCCGCCTTCACCTTGTCACCCAGTTGTGCCGGGGTCTGGTAGTCGGCTGTGGCGCCCTGCTCCTGTGCCTTTTGCTGGAAGGCTGCGCTCTGCACCACGGTGCGGACGTCGGCCGTGAGCTTGTCCACCACGGCCTTGGGCACGGCGGCCGGGGCAAACACCGCAAACCACGAGGTCGCATCCACCTTGGGGTAACCGGCCTCGGCGGTGGTGGGCACATCGGGCAGGCTGGGCAGGCGCTGCTTGCCCGTCACGGCCAGCACGCGCAGCTTGCCGCTGGCGATGTGGGGCATGAAAGGTGGCGCGGTGCCGAATGTCAGGTCCACCTGGCCGCCCAGCAGGTCCTGCAGCGCGGGGCCCGTGCCTTTGTAGGGCACGTGGACCATCTTGATGGCGCCTTGCTGCTCCAGCATGGCACCGGTCACGTGCTGCAGCGACCCGTTGCCCGACGAGGCGTAGTTGAGCTTGCCGGGGTGGGCCTTGGCGTAGGCAATCAGCTCGGGCAGCGTCTTCACCGGCAGGTCGGCCCGCACCACGATGATCTGCGGGGCCGAGATGACATTGGCCACGGGCTGGAAGTCGGCCTGCTCCCACTGCTTTTGTTTGGTGATGTGGGGCGAGATCACGTGGTAGCCCGAGTACTGCATGAGCAGCGTGTAGCCATCGGCCTCGGCCCGCTTGACGGCGCTGGCGGCAATGTTGCCGTTGCCCCCGCCCTTGTTGTCCACGATGACCGACTGGCCCAGCACCGGCGCCAGGGCCTGCGCCAGCATGCGGGCCGACAGGTCGGTGGTGCCGCCTGCGGCGGTGGGCACCACCAGGGTGACGTTTTTGGACGGATAGGCGCCCTGCGCCGATGCATGGCCAACAAAGCCGGTGGCCAGTGCGACCAGAGCCAGGGTGGTGAATTGTTTACGGGTGGTTTGCATGAAAGGAATGTCTCCGTTGTCGTTGTTGTCAAAAATCTGAATTGCGAGAGCGGGAGGGCGCGGAGGAAGCGCTGGTCAATCGACCGTGGCGCCCGTGTCCTTGACCACGCGGCTCCACTTGGGCAGGTCGGACTGCACCAGCGCTGCCAGCTGCGCCGCCGTGCCCTTGAAGGGCTCGCAGCCCACGGTGGCCAGCTTGTCCACCACATCCTTGTGTTCCAGCGCGCGCGCCACCTCGGCCTGCAGCTGCGCCACGATGGGCGCGGGCGTGCCGGCCGGGGCAAACAGCGCGTACCAGGGCGCCTGGCCAAAGCCCTTGATCGTCTCGCCAATGGTGGGCGCATCGGGCAGCGCAGCCACGCGCTTTTCATTGACCACACCCAGCACCTTGAGCTTGCCCGCCTTGATGAACGCAATGGCCGAAGGCAGGCTTTGCACCGACAGCGGCACCTGCCCGCCCACCACATCGGTGGCGGCTGCCGCCGAGCCCTTGTACGGGATGTGCTGCAGCTGGATGCCTGCGGCCTTTTGCAGCATCTCGCCGATCAGATGGTTCAGCGTGCCATTGCCCGCCGAGGCGATCGAATACTTGCCAGGGTTGGCCTTGGCCAACGACACCAGGTCCGCCACCGTGTTGCCCGGGAAGGAGGGATGCGCGACCAACACATACCCAGCCGTGGCCACAGGCGCCACAGGCGCAAAGTCCTTCACCGGGTCAAAGCCCGGGCTCTTGTACAGCGCAGGACCGATCACATGGGCGCTGTCGGCGGTGAGCAGCAGCGTATAGCCATCGTTGCGCGCGCGGGCCGTGGTGCCCGTGGCCAGCGTGCCGCCGGCACCAGGGCGGTTCTCCACGATCACGCTCTGGCCCAGTTGCTCGCTGAGTTTTTGCGCCACCACGCGTGCAATGGCGTCGTTGGCGCCACCCGCAGCCTGGGGCACGACCACGGTGATGGGCTTGGAGGGGTACTTGTCCTGCGCGCCCGCAGCGAGGGCGGCAGAGCACAACACGGCGGCGGTGAAGATGCGGCGGGACAGTGGGGCGGGGAAAGTCATTGCTTTTGTCTCCTGGAGTTATGGATGAATGCAGGCTCAACCGCATTCAGCGGGCGAGCGCCCTCTCTCGGATCGCCTCAAAATCGGCAGGCACCGGGTGCAGCGCCAGGCGCGGGCCCGCCTTGGCGATCTGGCTCGGAATGTCGTGGCCGATGAGCGCAGGCAGCTGCTGCGCGGCGGCCACCAGTTGCGCCAGATCCACCCCCGTGTCATAGCCCATCAACCCCAGCGCGTGCACGATCTCTTCGCTGCAGACGTTACCGCTGGCGCCCGGTGCATAGGGGCAGCCGCCCAGACCGCCCAGGGACGCGTCGAACCGGTCAGCCCCCGCGTCGATGGCCGCCAGCACATTGGCGAGGCCCATGCCCCGCGTGTTGTGGAAATGCAGGGTGAACTCCCCCCCCGGCCAGCGTGCGCGGGCGGCCGCCGTGAGCTGATGCACCTGCGTGGGGTAGGCCATACCCGTGGTGTCGCACAGCGTGATGCCACGCACCCCAAGGTCCACAAAACGCTGCACCCTGCCAAACACATCGGCCTGTGCCACATCCCCTTCCATGGGGCAGCCGAAAACACACGACAGCGACACATTCACCGCCACGTTGGCGCCCTGCGCCAGGGCCACCACCTGCGCCAGCGCCGCAAACGACTGTTCCTGCGTCATGCGCAGATTGGCGAGGTTGTGGGTGGCGCTGACGGACATCACCAGGTTCAGCTCGTCCGTACGCGACTCGATGGCGCGCTCGGCCCCGCGCAGATTGGGCACCAGCGCGGTGTAGACCGTGCCAGGGCGGCGTGTGATCTCGCGCATCACGATCTCGGCGTCGCGCAGCGCAGGGATGGCGGTGGGTGATGTGAATGAAGTCACTTCGATCTTGGACAGGCCCGCTGCCGAGAGCGCATTGCACAGCGCGATCTTGTCGGCCGTGGGCACAAAGGCCTTCTCCATCTGCAGGCCATCGCGCAAGCCGACTTCCTGCATGTGGATGCGGCGGTTCGCCCCCTGCCAAATGGTGCTGGGTGCGTTCATTGCACAACTCCTTTGCTGCGCAGCAACGCAATCTGCTCGGCAGTAAGCCCCATTTCTGCCAGCACGGCATCGGTGTCATCGCCCAAGTGCGGTGCACTACTGCGAATGGTCCCCGGCGTGCCAGACAACTTGGGCACGATGCCCGGCACCTGCACGCAGTAGCCATCGCGCGTCTCTTGCGTCAGCAGCATGTCGCGGGCGCGGTAGTGCGGGTCTTCGGCAATGTCTTTGGCGGTGTAGACCTTGCCCGCGGGCACGCGGGCGGCGCCCAGCGCATCCAGCACCTGCTGCACGGTGCGCTGCGCGCTCCAGGCACCAATGGCCGCGTCAATTTCTTCCACACGCGCCACGCGGCCGGTGTTGTTGGTCAGGTCCGGCGCAGTGCCCAGGTCGGGTCGGCCAATCGCGTCCATCAGCCGCTTGAAAATGCTGTCGCCATTGCCCGCCACCAGCACCCAGCCGTCCTGGCAGGGGTAGGCGTTGCTCGGTGCAATGCCCGGCAGCGCACTGCCTGCCGCCTCACGCACGGCGCCAAAGGCGCTGTATTCGGGGATCAGGCTTTCCATCACGTTGAACACCGCCTCGTGCAGCGCCACATCAATCACCTGGCCCTTGCCACCGTTGACCTTGCGGTGGTACAGCGCCATGAGCACGCCGATGGTGCCGTGCAGTGCCGCCAGCGTGTCGCCAATCGACACGCCCACACGCACCGGCACGCGGCCTGGCTCGCCGGTCAGGTGGCGCAGGCCACCCATGGCCTCGCCGATGGCGCCAAAGCCTGGCAGGTCGCGGTAAGGCCCGGTCTGACCGTAACCGGAGATGCGCAGCATCACCAGGCCGGGGTTGAGTTGGTGCAACTCTTCGGGCGACATGCCCCAGGCTTCGAGCGTGCCGGGGCGGAAGTTCTCGACCAGCACGTCGGCTTCAGCGATGAGCTGGCGGGCGATGTCCTGGCCTTCCTTTTGGCGCAGGTCCAGCGCCACGGAGCGCTTGTTGCGCGACTGCACCTGCCACCAGACGGAGGTGCCTTCCTTGATCAGGCGCCAGTTACGCAGGGGGTCGCCGGTCTCGGGGGCTTCGATCTTGATCACGTCGGCGCCAAACTCGCCCAGCGTCTTGCCGCAGAACGGCCCGGCAATGAGCTGGCCCATTTCGATGACGCGCACGCCTTGCAGTGCGGCAGGGGAAACGGCGGGGGAAGCAATGGAATCCATGGGTGAGGTTGTCTCCTGCGGCCAGCCCCACGCTGGGGTGGCTCGCGGCGAATGATGCGCAGGGCGCGCGGGGCCGTAAATCGCTCAAGCAACAAGATGCCATCGCAAACCGGCATGGCAATTGCGGCGCTTGTTACCATCAGCAACTCATGAAACTCGACCCCGTCTCCCTGCGCCTGTTTGTGGCCGTGATGGAAGAAAGCACCATCGCCGCCGCCGCTGCGCGCGAGCACATTGCCGCATCGGCCGTGAGCCGCCGCCTGGCGGACCTGGAAGACGCGCTGCGTGTGGCGCTGTTCACCCGCAGCAACAAGGGCACCGAGCCCACGGCTGCCGCCTACGCACTGCTGAACCTGGCGCGTGGTGTGCTCAATGACCTGGACGGCATTGCCAGCCAGATGCGCGACTACGGCGCGGGCGTACGCGGCCATGTGCGGGTGGTGGCCAACATCTCGGCCATCACGCAGTTTTTACCCGCGCAGCTGCAGAGCTTCATGGCGCTGCACCCGCAGGTGGATGTTCGGCTGCAGGAGCAGATCAGCACGGCCATCGCCCAGTCCGTGGCCGAGAACGCGGCCGATGTGGGCATCCTCAACCAGGGCCAGTACGGCGAGCGCGTGGTGCAACTGCCCTACCGCACCGACGAGCTGGTGCTGGTGGTGCCCACAAGCCATCCCCTGGCGCGGCGCAAATCGGCCCGCCTGGCCGACGCCCTGCCCTATGACTTTGTGGGCGCGCACCCGGGCAGCGCCATCAACAACCAGCTGACCCGCGCGGCCTCTGAAGCCGGCTTGCCGCTGCGCCTGCGCATGCAGGTCACCAGCTACGACGCGCTGTGCCTGATGGTGGCCGCCGGCCTGGGCGTGGGCGTGATGCCGCGTGGCAGCGCCGCGCTGTACAAGGGCTCGCAGCCCATCCGCGTGGTCACGCTGAGCGAGCCCTGGGCGCACCGGCAACTGGTGCTGTGCGTGCGGTCCGAAGAGTCCCTCTCCAGCGTGGCGCGGCTGCTGGTAGACCACCTGCGTGCGCCACCAACTACACCCGCCCCATGACCATGCGCCCCCCCCTCCCTGCCCTGCAATGGGATGTGTTCTGCCGCGTGATCGACAACTTTGGCGACATCGGCGTGTGCTGGCGTCTGGTGACGCAACTCGCCAGTCTGGGCCACCGCGTGCGGCTGTGGGTGGACGACGCCTCGGCCCTCACGTGGATGGCGCCCGCAGGCTGCCCGGGCGTGGAGCTGCGCGCCTGGGGATCGCCCCCGCCCGGCCCCACCGAGCCAGCGCCCGATGTGATGGTGGAGGCATTCGGCTGCGAAATTGCTCCTGAATTCATAGCTTACAGCGCATGTCAGTCGCTCGCAAACGGCAAAAAACCTGTCTGGATCAACCTGGAATACCTGTCGGCCGAGAGTTATGTGGAGCGCACCCACCGGCTGCCATCGCCCCTCCTGTCAGGCCCTGCTGCGGGCTGGACACGCTGGTTCTTCTACCCCGGCTTCACGCCCGCCACGGGCGGGCTGCTGCGCGAAGACGACCTGATGGCCCGGCGCCAGGCGTTTGACCGCACCGCCTGGCGCCAGGCGCACGCCCAAGCGTTTGGCCTGGACAACGACGGCCCAGGGCAGCGCTGGGTGTCGCTGTTCTGCTACGAACCCGCAGCCCTGCCCGAGCTGCTGCAGCGCAGCCAGGCCCAGCCCACGCAGTTGCTGGTCACGCCAGGCCGCCCCAGGGCGGCGGTGCAGGCCGCGCTTGGTGCTGCCAAAAATCATGCTCAAAATGCCTGCCTAGGCGCGCCTGGCAAGATCGGGCAGCTATACATTTCATACTTGCCCGCACGCCCCCAGGCGGCGTTTGACGACATGCTGTGGGCCTGTGACCTGAACTTTGTGCGCGGCGAGGACTCGCTGGTGCGGGCGCTGTGGGCCGGGCAGGCCCTGGTCTGGCAGATCTACCCCCAGCACGACAACGCCCACCACGACAAGCTCTGGGCGTTTCTGGATTGGCTGCAGGCCCCAGAATCGCTGCGGCAGTTCCATGCCACCTGGAACGGGCTCAACACCGCGCCCCTGCAGTGGCCCGGCGATGACACCCTGGCCGAATGGACCGCCTGCACGGTGGCGGCGCGCGCGCGCCTGCTGACGCAAGACAACCTTGTGGCGCAACTTTTGGGCTTTGTCGCCGAAAAACGGTAAAATCCGAGGCTTTGCGCAAATGAGGTGCGGCACACCGGTGCCCAGCCCTCGCGCATTCCCGCCGCGGAACATGCATCGGCACGGCGCGCCTTCTGCCTCCCCAGCGAGACAACAGAAAGCCACCGGCCCGCGCGTTGAGCGGCCCCAACCCAAGCAACTCGCTATGAAAATCGCTCAAGAAATCCGCGCCGGCAACGTGATCATGCACGGCAAGGACCCCATGGTTGTCCTGAAGACCGAATACGCCCGTGGCGGCCGCGGTGCAGCCACCGTGCGCATGAAGCTCAAGAGCCTGATCGGCAACTTCGGCACCGAAGTCGTGTTCAAGGCCGACGACAAGATCGACAACGTGATCCTGGACAAGAAGGAGTGCACTTACTCCTACTTCGCCGATCCCATGTATGTGTGCATGGACACCGAGTACAACCAGTACGAAGTCGAAGCCGAAAACATGGGCGACTCGCTGAACTACCTGGAAGACGGCATGGCTGTTGAAGTGGTGTTCTACGACGGCAAGGCCATCTCGGTCGAACTCCCCACCAGCGTCGAGCGCGAAATCACCTGGACGGAACCCGCCGTCAAGGGCGACACCTCCGGCAAGGTCATGAAGCCCGCCAAGATCGCCACCGGCTTCGAAGTGCCCGTGCCGCTGTTTGTGTCGCAAGGCGACCGCATTGAAATCGACACGCGCACCGGCGAGTACCGCAAGCGCGTCTGAGGCAGCTTCTGCCCCGGCCCACAAAAAAGGCTTCCCTCGGGAAGCCTTTTTTTATTGGTTTTTTTGGGGCCTGGCGCCTGATAGACAAGCGCTTAAGCTATAAAAATAATAGCAACCACCCCTCAAGCCTCATCACACCGGCACGGCCACCAGATCGTGCCCCTGCGTGCCCACGATGCGCGCCTTGGTGAACTCGCCCACCTTGAGCTGCTTGCTGATCTTCTCGGGCGGCAGCAGGTGCACCACGCCGTCGATCTCGGGCGCATCGGCATAGCTGCGGCCCCGGCCGCCCTTCTTGCCGAGCGCAGGGGCATGGTCCACCAGCACCTGCATGGTCGCGCCCACACGGCGCTGCAGCCTGGCGATCGAGACCTCTTCGGCCACGGCCATGAAACGGGCACGGCGCTCTTCGCGCACTTCCATGGGCAACATGCCGGGCAGCTCGTTGGCAGCGGCGCCATTCACATCGCTGTAGGCAAAGCAGCCCGCACGGTCGATCTGCGCCTCGCGCACGAAGTCGAGCAGGTGCTGGAACTCTTCTTCCGTCTCGCCCGGAAAGCCTGCAATGAAGGTGCTGCGGATGACCAGCTCAGGGCAGGCCTCGCGCCAGCGCAGGATGCGCTCCAGATTGCGCTCGCCGCTGGCGGGGCGCTTCATGCGCTTGAGCACATCGGGGTGGCTGTGCTGGAAGGGCACGTCCAGGTACGGCAGCACCTTGCCTGTGGCCATGAGCGGGATGACCTCATCCACGCTGGGGTACGGGTACACATAGTGCAGGCGCACCCAGGCGCCATAGGGCTCGGCGATCTCGCCCAGCGTCTGCACCAGCTCCAGCATGCGGGTCTTGACAGGCTTGCCGTCCCAGAAGCCCGTGCGGTACTTCACATCCACACCATAGGCCGAGGTGTCCTGGCTGATGACCAGCAGCTCCTTCACACCGCCTTCGAACAAGGCCTTGGCCTCGCTCAGCACATCGCCAATGGGTCGCGACACCAGGTCGCCACGCATCGAGGGGATGATGCAGAAAGTGCAGCGGTGGTTGCAGCCCTCGCTGATCTTGAGGTAGGCATAGTGCTTGGGCGTGAGCTTGATGCCAGCGATGCCGAAAC
>NZ_JBWKZU010000084.1:0-16700 GCF_059424825.1 Acidovorax sp. GW101-11A03
ACAATTTCTTCCATGCTTTGCCCGGCCTGCGCCACCTGGGCCGAGCCCGATTCCACGTTTTGCACGCTGGCGCTGATCAGGTTTTTGATCTCTTTGGCCGCCTCGGCGCTGCGCTGCGCCAGGCTGCGCACTTCGCTGGCCACCACCGCAAAGCCCCGGCCTTGTTCACCGGCGCGGGCGGCTTCCACGGCGGCGTTCAGCGCCAGGATGTTGGTCTGGAACGCGATGCCGTCGATGGTGCCGATGATGTCGCTGATCTTCTTGCTGCTGTCGGTGATCTGCTGCATGCTGGTGACCACTTGGCCCACCACTTCGCCGCCCCGTGCTGCGGCCTGGGCCGCCGTGCCGGCGAGCTGGTTGGCCTGGCGCGCCGTGTCGGCCGACTGGCTCACGGTGGCTGTGAGCTGCTCCATGCTGGCAGCAGCCTCTTCCAGGTTCGAGGCGGTCTGCTCGGTGCGGGCCGACAGGTCGTGGTTGCCGTTGGCAATCTCCACCGAGGCCGACGACACCGAGTCCACCCCCTGGCGCACCTCGCTCACCACCGTGCGCAGCCGCGTGACCATGCCCGACAGGGCCCGGGTGAGCACGCCCAGTTCGTCCTTGCGGTCGTCGTGGATGTTCTGCGTCAGGTCACCGCCCGAGATGGATTCGGCCAGCGCCACAGCCCGGTCCAGCGGGCGGGTGATGGAGCGCACCAGCCACGCTGCCATCAGCATGCCCAGCGCCACCACGGCAACGGCAGCGGCCACCTCGATCATCAGCAGCCGATTGAGCATGGTGTGGGCAGCCTGCACCGCTGCCTCGCGCTGGCGCTCCTGCACGGCCACAAATTTGTCGATCGACTCCAGGTAGGCCACGACCTTGGGCCGGTACACATTGGCCAGATAGGCCTGTTTGGCGGCGGCATCGCCCGCGTCGGTCAGTTCCTTGAGCTTGTCGGTCTGGCCCCGCACGTCGGCGCGCGCAGCGGCCACGGCGGCCAGCGCGGCCTTGTCGTCGGCCGATACGGCGGCCTTGTTGATCTTTTCCTGCACCGGCGTAATGCGCGCCGTGAGGGCGGCCACCCGGGCATCAAAGTCGGCCTTGAGCGCCTGGTCGGTGGTCACAAAACTGGCCATCGACATGGTGACGGCCACCTCGGCCAGCCCGCGCCAGCTGACGGCGGTGGTGATGGCGGCCTCGTACTTGTCCACGGCCTGCTCGGTGGAGGTAGTCACCTGACGCCCGTACCACTGGGTCCAGATGGCGGCCACCAGCATCAGGGCCAGCAAACCGAGGATCACGCTCCACATCTTGTGGGCCACGCGCAGGTCATTGAATTTCATGCTTGCTCCTTGGAACATGCCATCCACTGCCGCGCTGCCGCCAGCACCGGCCCCTCAGGCAGTGTTGCTGGGTTCGGCAGGGCGCGTTATCGGTACAAGCCCTAAAATGACCCGGTGACCCCCATACTCAACGCCGACCTGCACTGCCACTCTGTCGTCTCCGACGGCACCCTGAGCCCCGAAGACCTGGCCGCGCGGGCCAAGGCCAACGGGGTCGAGCTGTGGGCGTTGACGGACCATGACGAAATCGGCGGCCAGCACCGCGCCGCCGCCGCCGCCCGCGCGCAGGGCATGGCCTACATCACCGGCACCGAGATTTCAGTCACCTTCGCCAATACCACCGTGCACATCGTGGGCCTGGGGTTCGACCCTGACGACGCACAGCTCGCCCGGGGCCTGGCTGCCACACGCGGCGGGCGCAGCGAACGTGCCCAGGACATGGCCGCACAGCTGGCGCAGGTGGGCATCCACGGCGCGTACGAAGGCGCGCTGCAGTTTGTGGGCAACCCCGACCTGATCTCGCGCACGCATTTCGCGCGTTTTCTGGTGGAAAGTGGCGTGTGCAAGGACACGTCCGAAGTCTTCCGCAAATACCTCATCGAAGGCAAACCCGGCTACGTGCCCCACCGCTGGGCCAACCTGGGCGACGCGGTGCGCTGGATCACCGAGGCTGGTGGCATGGCCGTGATTGCCCACCCGGCACGCTACAAATTCACGGCCAACGAGGAGTACGCGCTGTTCTCGGAGTTCAAGCAGCACGGCGGGCGCGGCGTGGAGGTGGTGACCGGCAGCCATACCGCTGCCGAATACGTGACCTACGCCGCCATGGCCGAGGAGTTTGGCCTGGCCGCCTCGCGCGGCAGCGACTTCCACAGCCCCGACGAATCCCACACCGACCTGGGCACGCTGCCCCTGTTGCCGGGCCAGCTCACCCCGGTGTGGGAGCTGCTGGCGGACCGCATCCAGCACCCCGCCGCCTGACCCCGCCCCCCCAGCAGCCCGCAAGACGCCCGCACAACGCCCATGGCCCAGTATTTCGAAGTCCACCCCGACAACCCGCAGCCGCGCCTGCTCAAGCAGGGGGCGATGCTGCTGCAAAAGGGCGGCATCCTGGCCGTGCCCACCGACTCCAGCTATGCGCTCGTCTGCCACCTGGACGACAAGGACGCGGTGGACCGCCTGCGCCGCATCCGCCAGGTGGACGAGAAGCACCACCTCACGCTGCTGTGCCGCGACCTGTCGGAGCTGGCCAACTACGCACGGGTGGACAACCGCCAGTACCGCCTGCTCAAGCTGGGCACGCCCGGGCCCTACACCTTCATCCTCGAAGCCACCAAGGAAGTGCCGCGCCGCGTGAGCCACCCCTCGCGCAAGACCATTGGCCTGCGCGTGCCCGACCGCAAGGGCCTGCAACTGCTGCTGGAGCTGCACGGCGCGCCGCTGCTGGCCACCACACTGATCCCGGCGGGCGAAACGGAGCCGCTGAACGACCCGCAGGAAATCCGCGAACGCTACGAAAAGCTGCTGGACGCCATCGTGGACGCGGGCGCCTGCCCGCTGGAGCCCACCACGGTGGTGGACCTGACCCCCATGGGCGCGGGCGGCGACCCCGAGGTGGTGCGCGAAGGGCGCGGCAGCCTGCAGGCGCTGGGGTTGTAAAACTGTGGTGTCCCCCTGAAGGGGAAGCGGCGCAGCCGCTCAGGGGGCTACAACTTGAACGCGCCCACGGCCTGCTCCAGATCGCGCGCCTGAGCGGTCAAGGACGAGGCGGTGGCCACGGCGCCCTGCACCAGCGCCGCCGTGTCCTGGGTCGTGCCGTCCATGTGGGCCACGGCCTGGTTCACGTGGGTGATGGCCTCGCTCTGCTCGCGCAGGGCCACGGAGATTTCGCCCAGCAAGGCGCTCACCTGGCCCACGGCGCCAACGATTTCTTCCATGGTCTTGCCCGCCTGGCCCACCTGGCCTGCGCCGCTTTCGACCTGCTCGACGGATGCACTGATCAGCGCCTTGATCTCGCGCGCGGCCACCGCGCTGCGCTGGGCCAGGTTGCGCACCTCGCTGGCCACCACGGCAAAGCCCCGGCCCTGTTCACCTGCGCGCGCGGCCTCGACGGCGGCGTTGAGCGCAAGGATGTTGGTCTGGAAGGCGATGCCTTCGATGACCTGGATGATGTCCACGATCTTGCGCGAGCTGCCGCTGATGGCCTGCATGGTCTGCACCACCTCGCCCACCACGGTGCCGCCCTGCTCGGCAATGGCCGAGGCCTTTACGGCCAGGCCACTGGCCGAATGGGCACGCTCGGCGTTCTGGCGCACGGTGGCCGTGAGCTGCTCCATGCTGGCGGCCGTCTGGGTGAGGGATGACACCTGGTCTTCGGCGCGGCGCGAGAGGTCGGTGTTGCCGTGGTCGATGTCGGCGGCTGAGGCGCTGATGGCGTCGGCGTCCTGCTTGATGCGCGCGACCAGATCGGTCAGCGTGTCTTCCATGGTGCCCAGCGCGTCCAGCAGGCGGCCAAAATCACCCTGCAGATCGGAACTGAACTCCTGGCTCAGGTCGCCCGAGGCCACGGTTTCGGCAATCAGGATGGCCTGGTTCAGCGGCGCCACGATGCCCGCGCGCAGGCTGACCACCGCCAGCAGCGCCAGCACGAACACCGCCACGCTGCAGCCGATGGCCCAGGCCCGCACGCTGCCCAGGTGGGCCTGCGCTGCCTGCACCTGCTGCGCACCCACCGCACCGCCCTGCAGGGCCTGCTCGGCCCCGCCAATGCCAGCCAGCACCATGGCCATCAGCAGCAGCACCACCAGGCCAATGCCGCCAAACGCCAGCGTCAGGCGTGTTCCGATCTTCAGATGGTTCAACATGCGCGTCGTCTCTCTAGAACTGTTGTAGTGATTTTTGAGGGGCACACCCGGCGTGGGCCCGCAACCTGCAATGATCGCCCAGCCGGGCCTGCCTCCAGCGTACGTACAACCCACAATCGCCCGACCCGCCGCCTGCGGGACCGCCGGGCGGCGGGCGGTCTGAGACAATCCCCCGGGTGGACACCTCCAATCTCATCCAAACCGTTCTGATCTACGCCCTGCCGGTGCTGTTTGCCATCACCGTGCACGAGGCGGCCCATGGCTACGCGGCGCGCCACTTTGGCGACAACACGGCCTACATGATGGGTCGCATCACGCTCAACCCCCTCAAGCACATCGACCCGGTAGGCACCATCCTGATGCCGCTGCTGCTGTACTTCGCCACCTCAGGGGCATTCCTGTTCGGCTACGCCAAGCCAGTGCCGGTCAACTTCGGCAACCTGCGCAAGCCCAAGCAGCACATGATCTGGGTGGCACTGGCAGGGCCGGCATCCAACTTCATCCAGGCCATTGGCTGGGCCGTTCTGCTCGTGGCGCTGTTGGGCTCTGGCGTGGAAGAGCGCTTCTTCATCGAGATGGCCCGCGCGGGTGTGCTGGTCAACCTGGTGATGTGGGCCTTCAACCTGTTTCCGCTGCCCCCACTCGACGGCGGGCGCATCCTGGTGGGCCTGCTGCCCTGGAAGCAGGCGCACATGGTCTCGCGCATCGAGCCCTGGGGCTTTTTCATTGTGATGGGCCTAGTGATTGCAGGCGTGGTGGGGGCCCTGTGGCTGCGCCCGCTGATGGCGCTGGGCTACAGCACCATCAACCTGCTGCTCACGCCCCTCACTGCCCTGCTGCGCTGAACTTCCTTTTTTCTTCTCCTTTCCAGCTGATTTGTTCCCATGAGCACCACGCGTTTTCTCACCGGCATCACCACCACGGGCACGCCCCACCTGGGCAACTTTGTCGGCTCGATCCGCCCCTCGGTGGCGGCCAGCCTGCAGCCTGGCGTGCAAAGCTTCTACTTCCTGGCCGACTACCACGCGCTCATCAAGTGCGAGGACCCGGTGCGCATCCAGCGCTCCACGCTGGAGATTGCGGCCAGCTGGCTGGCGGCGGGCCTGGACCCCGAGAAGGTCACCTTCTACCGCCAGTCCGACATCCCCGAGATCCCCGAGCTGACCTGGCTGCTGACCTGCGTGACCGGCAAGGGCGTGCTCAACCGCGCCCACGCCTACAAGGCCAGCGTGGACAAGAACACCGCCGCCGGGCGCGAGCAGGACGACGGCGTGACGGCGGGCCTGTTCATGTACCCCGTGCTCATGGGCGCAGACATCCTGATGTTCAAGGCGCACAAGGTGCCCGTGGGCCGCGACCAGATCCAGCACATCGAGATGGCGCGCGACATGGCGGCCAGCTTCAACCACCTGTATGGCGAGCACTTTGTGCTGCCCGAAGCGGCGATTGACGACCATGTGGCCACGCTGCCCGGCCTGGACGGCCGCAAGATGAGCAAGAGCTACGACAACACCATCCCGCTGTTCAGCTCGCGCGAGCAGCTCAAGAAGCTCATCGGCTCCATCCTCACCGACTCGCGCGCGCCCGGCGAAGCCAAGGAGGTCGAGGGCTCGGCACTGTTCCAGATCTACCAGGCCTTTGCCACGGCCGACGAAACAGAAGCACTGCGCAAGGCCTATGCCGACGGCATTGCCTGGGGCGATGCCAAGCAGGTGCTGTTCGAGCGCGTGGACCAGGTGATTGCGCCCATGCGCGCCAAGTACGAAGACCTGATCCACAACCCCGCCCGCATCGAAACCACGCTGCTGGCCGGTGCCGAGCGCGCCCGCGCGCTGGCCACACCGTTCATCCGCGAACTGCGCTCGGCCGTGGGTCTGCGCAGCCTGGCGCAGGCCAGCACCGCCGCCAAGCCAGCAAAGGCCGCCAAGGCTGCCCTGCCCACGTTCAAGCAGTACCGCGAGGCCGATGGCAAGTTCTACTTCAAGCTGGTGGACGCCGATGGCCGCCTGCTGCTGCAAAGCACGGGTTTTGACGCACCCAAGGATGCAGGCCAGGCCATCGCCCGCCTGCAGCGCGAAGGGCTGGGCGCACTGGCGGGGCAGCGGGCGCCTGTGAATGGCGTGGCAGATGCCGATGTGGCAGCGGCACTGGCTGCGCTGGCCGCGCATGCAGAGGCTGCAGCCTGAGCATCCGGCACACTTGAATGCTATATATTTGATAGCATAAATTACTGAATGGTCGCGCGCAGAGGGCCTAAAAAGCCCTTAAAAACTGTGCTCAATCCATGCGGTAACGCAGGCTGGTCCACAGCGTGGGGCGCACGGTGCCATGCAGCGGTGTCTGCAGCGTACCCGTCCACGCCCAGCGGCGGTCGGCCGATTCGCGGAACAGCACGAGGTTGAAGCTCCAGCCCGCGCCCTGGGGCTGGGTGTTGGCCTCATCGGCAAACCGCGAGCCCCGGTAGACCAGCGACGCCAGCGTCAGGTCGCGTGCGCCATGCCGCCAGACATTGGCCAGCACCCCCGTGTGCTGCGGCACCCCCGGCAGCAGCTTGCCCGCGTGTTGCGCACCGGTGTTGCGCGAGTGGGCCCAGGTGTAGCTGCCCAGCACGCTCCAGTGCGGGGTGAGCACGCGATTCAGCGCGGCGCCCGCCTGGTGCAGGCGGCCCTGGCTGAAATAGGGATTGCCGTTGTAAGCATCGATCACCACCTGCCCCGACGCGCCCACTGGGGCCAGCACACCCGCCCGGTCTGACACCGAACTGCCCAGGTTGGGCACCAGCAAACGGCCATCGGCAAAAACCGGGTTGGCAATGGACTGGCTGCTGAGCACGCCCCAGGCAAAGGTGCGCGCATCGATCTCCCAATCGAGCTGCACCGCCCGTTTGCGCGCCAGGCTGCCCAGGCGCTGGTACTGGTGGTCGATGGCGATGGCACCCACGGCCACGGGCGCCAGGGTGTGGGATGCGGGCGCGTGCATGCTTTCGATATAGGCCGCGTGCAGCGCACGGCCCGGCCCGATGCGGTAGGACAGCCCTGCCCGGGGCCGCAGGCGCCGGGTGTGGCCGCCCTCGGTGATGTCGGGGGCAAAGAAATCTTCGTCGGTGATCTGGCTGTAGTAGCGATTGACATAGCGCGCGCGCAGGCGCGGCCAGGCGGCGCCGACCTCCCACGCCCAGGCACCGTGCTGCCATTCGGAGGTGATCCAGGGCATGTCAAAACGCGCGGTGGTGGTGCCGTCCGACGCCTCCCAGGGCACACCGGGGTCGTACAGCCCGGAGCGGGCCTGGGCGCGGACGTTTTCCCACCCGGCGCTGAGCCGCTGCCCGGGCAGTTGCACCACATGCCGCAGCATCACGCCGTCCATGCCGTCCTGCACCCGCGAGTTCTGCGGGCCCCAGGCGTCGAAGTCGAGCACGCGGGTGTTGGTGCTGCGCACGTGGTGCACCTTGAGCCAGGTCTGCGCGTCGGCCGACCAGCGCCAGGCCCCACCGGCATCGGTGCGCGCGGCATGGGTGCGCGCCACGCCGTCAAAACGCGCAGGCCCCAGGTCCAGCCCGCCTGGGTAGCCCACGCGGTCCCAGCCCTGGTCGTGCACCACAAACAGGCCCAGCTGGTCCGTAGGCCGCGCGCCCCAGCCCAACGTGGCCATGGGCGCAGTCATCCAGTACGAGCCCGACCCACCGCGGGGCCACATGCGCAGCCCGGTGGCCCGGGCCAGCCAGGCCATGGGCACCGTGCTGGCATCGAGCCCGCGCAGGGTCACCGCGCCCACCAGGGCCGAATGCACGGGGTTGCGTTCGGCGCTGGCGGTCCACACGGTTTCACGGCCCTCGGTGGGCAACACGGGCACCTGCCGCTCGCCCAGGCCCAGCGCCAGCGGGTCGGCCAGGTAGCCCTGGTACAGCTCGGAATTGCGGCTGTAGTCGCTCTCGTGCCGATTGGCCATGAAGAAATGGCTGCCCGCCCAGAGCGGGTAGTACGACTGCTGCGCATAGGCGCGCGCCCAGTGCTCCAGCCCGAAGTCACCCAGCGCCTTGCCCAGGTTGGCCGAGCCCTGGCTGTCGGACACCAGCGGGTTGAGCGACTTGAGGGCGGGCAGCCGCACCAGCGCCTGGCGCGCGGCGGCCATCGCCGCCTCGGGCTGGCCGCTGTCGTTGCGCAGGATGGCTTCGATCTGCCAGGGCAGCGGGTCGTTGGGGTCGGCCAAGCGGGCGCGGTCCAGCGAATCCAGGGCAGCGGCCAGCTCGCCCAGCCGGTACTCGGCCACGGCCAGCCACACCTGGGCGCGTGCATAGCGAGGCTCAATCACCAGCGCCTTGAGCAGCTGGGTTCGCGCGCCCTCGGCGTCGCCCTGCTGCAGCGCCAGCAGGCCCGCACCGGCCAGGCTGGTGTAGTCGTCGCCCGCCAGCGCCAGGGCGGCGTCAAAGCCGGTGCGTGCGTCGGCCAGCCGCAGTGCCTCGGTGTCGGCCGTGGCCAGCTCGGCCCGGTAGGCGGGGTGGTCGGGCGCCAGCGCCACGGCGCGCGCCAGGGTGGTGCGGGCGGCATGCAGGTCGCCCCGCTCCTGCAGCGCACGGCCCAGGCCCCACAGCGCAGCGGCCTGCGGCGCCGTGCCTACGGGCGCCGCATCGGCCGCCTGGCGGTACAGGGCCAGGGCGGCGTCGCCCCGGCCCTCCAGGCGGTGCCAGTCGGCATCGGCCAGCAACAGCTCGGGCGCGGCGGGGGCGGCGGTGCGGGTGGTGTCCAGCCAGGCGCGGGCCTCGGCGGGGCGGTCCAGCGCCATCAGCAGCTCGGCGCGGCGGGCGGCGATGCGCGGGTCTTGTGTGCGCGGCCAGGCAGCGGCCAGGCGGGCCTGGGCGGCGTCCATCTGACCGTTTCGCAGGTCCAGGTCGGCCAGCACCAAGTGCACCACGGCGCTGGCGTCGCCCCGCGCTGCCATCTGCTGCAGCTGGGCCTGCGCAGTGCTCCATTGGCCTGCCTGCAGCGCTGCGCGCAGGTCGGCCAGCGCGGGTGCGATGTCGGGGCGCTGGAATTCGGCCCAGCGTGTGGTGTCGGTGGGGTAGGCCGCGACCCACTGCACCCGCTCGCGGGGGTTGACCAGCACGCGCTTGACGGGCGCCCGCCCCGGCTCCACAAAGCCCTGCTCGGCCGGGCCCAGTTGCACGCTGCCCTGGGCATTGGACAGCTCCACCAGGCCCGAGAGCACGGTGAGCGTGGTGCGCCCGGCTGCATCCACCTCCACATCCCAGTCGGTGCCGCGCACCACGGCCAGGGCGGCGGGGGTTTGCAGCTGCAGGGTGGCCGGGGTTTTCTTGGTGCGGGCCCAGAGGCGCCCGGCCGCCAGTTCCAGCAGGGTGCGCTGGGGCTGCGACTCGCACAGCCGTACCTGGGCGCTGGCCGACATGCGGATCTGGGTGCGGTCGGCCAGCAACAGGGCGGCGGACGACAGCGCCAGCGTGCGCATGTCGGCTCCGGCCCCGAGCTGCTGCGCCAGCGCGGCGGGGGACCAGGGCTCCACACCAGGCGCCCGGGTCTGGCCCTGGCCCGCCAGCGCCACGATCTGCGCTGCAGACGCACCGGGCACGGGTGCACCGCCTGCGCACTGCGCCCAGGCGGTGGCACTGCCCATCGCACCGAGCGCGAGGCCCAAACGGGTCCAACGGAAGAAGCGGCGATGGGATGGCATGGTGTGGCCTTTCATCGGGAGGTTCGGAGTCTTCTATTTGTCGAGCGCACGGGCGCCAAAAGACGGTGGCGCGGCCGGGGCCTGCTCTGCGGCATCGGCCAGGGCGAGCACCCGGGCGTGGAGCTGATCGGCATGCAGCGCCCACTGTGGCGCCTTGCGGTGCGCGTGGGCCTGCCATTCAGCACAACACGCCAGGGCCGGGGCCCATTCGGCGGCTTGCAAATGGTGTTGCAGCGCCTGGCTCATGGCCACCAGCGTGGCGTCGTCGCACGGGGTGTACACATCCAGCCCCGTGCTGCGCCCGGCCAGCACCACGGTGTCGAGCCAGAGCAGGTGCGCGTGCTCGGGGCCCCCGGCGGGCAGGGCCGCACGCGTGGCGCCGGAGAGAAGGATGCTGGAGCCAAAGGCCTTGTTGGCCCCTTCGAGCCGCGCGGCGGTGTTCACTGCATCGCCCACGGCGGTGTAGGTGAAGCGTTCGTGCGAGCCCAGGTGGCCCACCGCCGCCTCGCCGGTGTGCAGGCCAATGCGCAGCTGCACCTGCGCAAACGGTGTGCCCGCCCATTGGGCGCGCAGGGCCACCATCTCGGCCTGCATGGCCTGGGCGCAGGCCAGTGCGCGCGCCGCATGGGCAGGCTCGGGCAGGGGCGCGTTCCAGAAGGCCATGACGGCGTCGCCAATGAACTTGTCGAGCGTGCCGCCATGCTGGTGCACGGTGTGGGTCATGCGCGAGAAATAGGCGTTGAGCGCCTGGGCCACAGCCTCGGACGGCAAACGCTCGCTGGCGGCCGTGAAGCCGGCCAGGTCGGAGAACAGCAGGGTCAACACGCGGCGCTCGCCTTGCAGCACCGGGGCCGCGCCTTCGGCCACCAGCGCATCGACCACGGCGGGCGGCACATAGCGGGCAAAGTCTGCGCGCAGCTGCTCGCGGCGGCGGTGTTCGCGCCAATAGCTGTCAGCCGCCCCCACGTTGAAATGCAGCGCCAGACCTGCCAGCGTGGGCAGTGCGCTCCACCACAGGCCCGCCACCAGGGCCCACCACCCGCCCGCCACGGCCAGCAGCGCCAGCACGGCGCTGAGCCATGCGGCCCGCGCCCCGCGCCAGCGGCGTGTGAGCGCTGCCACCGCGCCCACCGCCAGCACGGCTTGCACGAACGGCCCCAGGGGGTGCGCGGGCCGGATCCAGTCGCCCGCAAGCCCGTTGATCAGCGCCGTGGCATGCACCAGCACACCCGACTGGGTGCCCGCACCCAGCACGTGCAAGGGGGTGGCGAACTGGTCCACGCCGTCCACCGGCGTGTTCTGCCCCAGCAGCAGCACCCGGCCTTGCAAGGCGCCAGGCGCCAGCATGCGCGCGGGCTCCAGCGCCTGGGTGTAATGGGCGTAAGGCAATGGCAGCTCTGGCGCGTAGTAGCGCAACAGCGCGCCCTCTGGAGGGGGGGTGACCGCACGCCCTGCGGCTTGGGCCAGCACGCGCCACAGCGCTGCATCGTGCCCCGGGGCGCGACGCAGCACGCCGTCGCCATCCGACTCGACGGCCACACTGCCAAACCGGGCATGGGGGAACACGGACGGCACGGTCTGCCGGTATTGCGCCACCTGCGAGCTGGGCACCTCCACATCGGCCGTGGCCAGCACCACGGGCAAGCGCCCTTGCAGCGCCTGGGCCAGGGCCGCGTCGTCCTCGGGTGTCTGGGGTGCGGCAAACAGCATGTCGATGCCCAGCGCAGCGGCACCTGCATCCGATACGGCATCTACCAGCTGCGCATGCAGGCGGCGCGGCAGGGGCGGGCTCATGTTCAGCGCGGCCAGACTGGGCTCGTCGAGCCCCACCACCAGCACACCCACATCGGGCCGCACCGGGGCCGTGATGCTGGCCAGCAGGTCGTATTCCAGCCGCTGCAGCGGGGCCCACACCGGCAGCGCTTGCAGCAAGGCCAGCAGGCCGAGTGCCCACAGCACCCGCAGCGCCCAGGCGCGCCAGGCGTCGTGTGTGACCGGTGATTGCGTGCCTGCCATCCCGCCCCCTCTTTGGCTGGCGCCACACGATGCAGCCCAGCATGGTTGGCACACTGTAGTGCGTCTCCCGCCCCGTGCACAGCGGGGATACGCGCAAACATGCCCAGCGGCTGCCCCCTTGCACCCGGCCCTTAAACTGGGCACCTGGACTGATCTGGAGAATCCCATGAAACTGTTGTTTGCCTCGGTCTCTGTGCTGGCCCTGCTGGCCGGTTGCAATGCCAGCCAGCCTCACCACTCCTCCGGCCCCATGGCCTCTGGGCGGGACCGCACCTTCAGCGTGCCGGTGTACGGCCCGGACACCTCCCAGGCCTATGCCACCGCCAGTCGCGAATGCCAGCGCCTGGCACTGCACGCCAAGCTGCTGCGCAACGACGGCTCACGCCTGGTTTTTGAGTGCGTGAGCGAACTGCCTGACAAACCTTGATGCCCGCAGCCAGCTCCATACGCACCCGCCGTGCGGGCGCCCGTGGGGCCCTGCTGGCCCTGGCCGCGCTGCTGGCGGGGTGCCAGCACGCACCTCGCTCGGAGCCCCCGGCAACCTCCACCTGGATCAACAGCCTGGGCATGGTGTTTGTGCAGGTGCCTGCAGGCCGGTTCTGGATGGGGGGCCTGCCCCCGGTGGAGATGCTGGCCGAGACCTACCCGCAGCTGGAGAAAAAACGCTTCACCGACCTGATCGATGAAGAGCCCGGCCATGACGTGCACATCCGCCGCGCGTTCTACCTGGGCCAGCACGAGGTCACGGTGGGGCAGTTCCAGCGGTTTGTCGAAGCCTCGGGCTACCAGCCTGAGTCCGAGGCCGATGGCACGGGAGGTTATGGCTACAACTCCCAGTACGACCCGGCCACCACCCAGCGCGGCGATGCATTCGAGGGCCGGTTACCCCGGTACTCATGGCGCAATCCCGGGTTTGCGCAGGGCCCGGACCACCCGGTCGTCAACATCACCTGGAACGACGCCCAGGCCCTGGCGCGCTGGCTAAGCCGCACAGAGGGCCACCACTACCGCCTGCCCACCGAGGCCGAGTGGGAGTATGCCTGCCGCGCGGGCACCCGCAACCTTTATCCCCATGGCGACGATCCGCAAGGCCTGGTGCGGGTGGCCAACACTTTTGACCAGGACGCCGCCCCCCTGTGGCCACGCTGGCGCAATCATGCGCTGGCGGGCAGCGACGGTCATGCCTTTACCTCCCCTGTGGGCAGCTATGCCGCCAATGCCTTTGGCCTGCACGACATGCTGGGCAACGCCTGGGAATGGGTGGCAGACTGGCACGACGACAACTACTACGCCCACTCGCCAGAGGCCGACCCCCAGGGCCCGACCGAGGGCGGTGTGCGGGTGCGCAGGGGCGGCTCGTGGCATACCTGGTCGTTTTATGCACGTTGCGGCTTTCGCAACTGGAACACGCCACAGACGCGGTATCCGCTGGTCGGCATGCGGCTGGTGCGCGAGATCGCCCCACTGACTGACCCCCGGCCACCATCGCCTTGATGGCTGCCCCCGCGTCTGCCACACACAACAAAGGGTTAACAAATGTCAAACCACCCGCACGCCCGCACAGGTCCGCTAGGTCAGGTGCGGGATATCGCGAATAATTCCCGGCTTCGATTTCGATGGGGGACACCATGCGCATAGCCGCTCTGGACGACGATGCGCTTCAGCTGGATCTGATCAAGCAGGCCACCGAGGCGACGGGCCATGTCTGCCACACACACCTGACCGGCGCCGAGTTGCTGCGCACGCTGCGCCGCGAGACCTTTGACCTGCTGATCGTGGACTGGCACCTGCCCGACACCACCGGGCCCGAGGTGGTGCGCTGGGTGCGCAAGAACGTGGCCGCGCAATTGCCCATCCTGTTCGTGACCAACCGGCAGGAAGAACGCGACATCGTTGAAGGCCTGGCCAGCGGAGCGGACGACTTCATGGTCAAGCCCGTGCGCATCGGCGAACTCAATGCCCGCGTGGCCGCACTGCTGCGCCGCGCCTACCCCGACAACGCAGCCAGCGTGCTGGAGTTTGGCCGCTACCGGTTTCTGCCCGAAACCCGCGCCATCGAAATGGACGGTGTGCCCGTGGAACTCAAGAACCGCGAATACGACCTCGCGCTGTTCCTGTTCCAGAACATGGGCCGGTTGCTGTCGCGCGACCACCTCAAGGAAATCGTCTGGGGTCAGGTGGCGGATGTCATGTCGCGCTCGCTGGACACCCACATCTCACGCCTGCGCACCCTGCTGGACCTGCGCCCGGCCAATGGCTTCATCGTCACGGCGGTGTATGGCGTAGGCTACCGTTTCGAAGCCGTCGAAGCCCAGCGCAAAGGCTGACCCAGACATGAAAGAACCCCGCAGGCCCCGCCACAAGCGGCCTCGCCTGCTCTGGGCCGCATGAAGGAGAATTGACTTGATCCCCACCATCCCGCACATCCGCTGGACCCCCTGCACTGCCGCTGCGCTGGCTCTGGTGACCCTCACAGGCCTTGCAGCCCGGGGAGCACAGGCCAGCCCGCACTCCTCCCAGGGGGATGAGGTGGCCCACATCGTCAAGGAGGGGGACACCCTGGAAGGCCTGGCCCGGGACTACCTGGCCGCACCCCGGCAGTGGCAGCAGCTGCAGACCCGCAACAAGGTGGCCGATCCCCGGCGCCTGCAGCCGGGCTCGGTGATCTGGATCCCGGTGCGCCTGCAGCCCAGCGAGTCGGCCACGGTGCAGTTCGTGCAAGGTGCCGTCACGGCACAGGCGCGGGCCGGTGATGCTCCCGCCCCTGTCAGCCCTGGCGGCAAGCTGGAGGAAGGCACGTCGCTGCAGGTGGGCCCGGAATCCTTTGTGGCCGTCAAGCTGGCCGATGGCACGGTGGTCCGGGTGCAGGCGCAGTCTGAGCTGCAGCTGCGGCAGTTGCGCCGCCGTGGCCGCGCGGGCAGCGTGCAGTCGGTGCTGGAGATGCACAAGGGTGGCGTGGAATCGACCGTCCCCCCCAGCACCGAATCCCTGCGCCGGTTCGAAATCCGCACCCCGCTGGCCGTGACCAGCGTGCGCGGCACCCACTTCAGCGTGGCCATGGCGGACTCGGGCCAGACCACGGCCTCGGTGCTCAACGGCTCGGTGGCGGTGCAGTCCCGGCGCGACACCGACAGCCGCCCCGGCGCATCGCTGACCGCCCCCACCGCCCTGCTCGCACCAGGCCAGGGCCTGGCCGTGGCCACCGATGGCACCGTGGGCGCAGCCCGCCCCCTGCTGCCACCGCCCGACACCTCGGGCATGCCCGCCATGCTGGGCGATACCAGCCTGCTGGCCATCGACCTGCCCACGGCCCCGGGCGCCACACGCTACCTGGCCCAGGTGGCGCAGGACGAAGCGCTCACCCAGGTGCTGCGCCATGGCAGCTTTGCCGATGGGCGCCTGCGTTGGAAAGCGCTCGAAGACGGCCGCTACTACCTGGCCGTGCGGGCCGTGGACGAGGCCGGGATTGCAGGCCAGCCCGCCGTACAGCCCTTCACCATCAAGACCCGGCCCGTGGCACCGCTGCACCAGTCCCCCGCCCCCGGCGCCGTGGTGCCCAGCGGCGCGGCCGAGCTGCGCTGCACCGAGGTGCCTGGCGTGCGCTGGTACCGCGTGCAGGTGGCCGCCGATGCGAAGTTCTCCGAGCCCCTGCGCGACGAACAGCGCCTGGACGAATGCCGCCTGCCCATTGGCGCCCTGCCCGTGGGCAACTACTTCTGGCGCATGGCCAGCGTTCAGCAGTTGCAGGGCGGCCAGGCCGACCAGGGCCCGTTTGCCCCGCCGCAACCCTTCACCGTGGCCGAACGCCCGGCCACGCTGTCCCTGCAGGCTTTGCAGGCCGACGACGGCGAACCCACGGTGCGCCTGCACTGGCCGGCCCAGCCGGGCCAGCGCTTCCGGCTGCAGCTGGCCGCTGCCTCGGACGCAGCTTTTGCCCAACCCGCCCAGGACACAGTGCTGGACGCCCCCAGCTGGACTGGCAGCAACCTGCCCGCAGGCGAGTACCTGGTGCGCATCCAGGTGCTGGACCCCAGTGGCCTGGAAAGCGAGTTCTCGCAGCCCCGCAAGATCCGCGTAGGCACGGGCATCCGCACCGGCGCCGGGCTGCCGGTGTCCACCTCCAGCGGAGCGCCGGTGGGGCGCCCTTGAGCGCGCATTGCAGCCGCTGTGCCCTGGCGGGCACCGACGGCACATGCCCCTTTGCAGCGCCCCGCCCGGGCGCTGACACCGCCCCATGCTGAGCATTGCCCACAGCCGCCGCCGCAGGCGCCGCCTGGAATGGTCGGTGCTGGCCCTTGTGCTGCTGGCCCTGGTGGCATGGCTCAGCACGCCTGAGAGCCTGGGCCGGGTGAACCACCTCGTGCAGGACGCCGGGCTGCGCCTGGTCTCTCGCGCCCCGCACCCGGACATCGTGCTCGTGGCCATTGACGACCCCAGCATTGCCGCCATCGGCCGCTGGCCCTGGCGCCGGGCCCTGCATGCCGAACTCATCACGCGGATCTCGGCGCAGAACCCGCATGTGATCGGCATGGACGTGTTGTTCAACGAAGCCGACCTGGACTACCCCGAGGACGACCTGCTGCTCACCGACGCCATCCGGCGCAGCGGGCGGGTGGTGCTGCCCGTGTTGCGGCGCGGCTATGGCCCCACGGGCAACGCCACCGACCTGCCCTGGCCCGCATTTGCCCAGGCCGCCGCCGACCTGGGCCATGTGCATGTAGCCCCCGACGGCGACGGGGTGGTGCGCAGCCTGTACCTGCGCGAAGGCCCGGCCGCCGCGCCCTGGCACCACTTCAGCATGGCCCTGCAA
>NZ_JBWKZU010000085.1:0-16517 GCF_059424825.1 Acidovorax sp. GW101-11A03
GCCCCCGGGCAGCCAGCTGGGCTGCGGGGTGATGGGCCCCAGCTGGCTGCCCGGGGGCAGCACGAACACGCGCTCGGTCACGCTCGGGCGGCCCTTGGCGTCCAGAAAGCTCACCAGCGCCTCGCCCACGGCCAGCTCGGTGATGGCGGTTTCGATGTCCAGGCCCGGTTTTTGCCGCATGGTGGTGGCCGTCGCCTTCACGGCTTTCTGGTCGCGCGGGGTGAAGGCGCGCAGCGCGTGCTGCACGCGGTTGCCCAGTTGGGCCAGCACGCTGTCGGGGATGTCGAGAGGGTTCTGGGTGACAAAGTACACGCCCACGCCCTTGGAGCGCACCAATCGCACCACCAGCTCAATGCGCTCGATGAGCACCTTGGGCGCCTCGTTGAACAGCAGGTGGGCCTCGTCGAAGAAGAAGACCAGCTTGGGTTGCTCGGGGTCGCCGATTTCGGGCAGTTGCTCGAACAGCTCCGACAGCATCCACAAGAGGAAGGTGGCGTACAGGCGTGGCGAATTCATGAGCTTGTCGGCCGCCAGGATGTTCACCACGCCGTGGCCGTCCACCGTCTGCATGAAGTCCTGGATGTTGAGCATGGGCTCGCCGAAGAACTCGCTGCCGCCCTGTTGCTCGATTTGCAGCAGCCCGCGCTGGATGGCGCCCACGCTGGCGGCGCTCACGTTGCCATATTCGGTGGTGAATTCCTTGGCGTTGTCGCCCACGAAGGTGAGCATGGCGCGCAGGTCCTTCAGGTCCAGCAGCAGCAGTCCGTTGTCATCGGCGATCTTGAACACCAGGTTCAGCACGCCCAACTGCGTCTCGTTCAGGTTGAGCATGCGGCCCAGCAGCAGCGGGCCCATGTCCGACACCGTGGCGCGCACCGGGTGGCCTTGTTCGCCAAACACGTCCCAGAGGGTGGTGGGGCAGGCCAGGGGCTGGGGCAGGTCCAGGCCGCGCTCCTTGAGCACGCTCGCCAACTTGTCGCCAATCTTGCCCGGCTGGCTGGCGCCTGTGAGGTCGCCCTTCACGTCCGCCATGAACACCGGCACGCCAATGCGCGAGAAGTTCTCGGCCAGGGTCTGCAGCGTCACGGTTTTGCCCGTGCCGGTGGCACCGGTGATGAGCCCGTGGCGGTTGGCCAGGCCGGGAAGCAGGTGGCATTCAATGGTGTCGTGCTTGGCAATCAGCAGGGGTTCGGCCATTTGGGGTTTCCTCGGGGGTACAGGTTCGGCAAAAAGTAAAATCGCGCTCAGTAGATTAAATCAATACAAAAGGATCTCTCGTGGCAGGACACAGCAAATGGGCGAATATCCAGCACCGCAAAGGGCGGCAGGATGAAAAACGCGGCAAGATCTGGACCCGCATCATTCGTGAAATCACTGTGGCCGCCCGTGCCGGTGGCGGCGATCTGTCTGCCAACCCCCGCCTGCGCCTGGCGGTGGACAAGGCCAAGGCGGCCAACATGCCCGCCGACCGCATCAAATACAACATCGACAAGGCCACGGGCAACGCCGAAGGCCTGACCTACGAAGAAATCCGCTACGAAGGCTACGGCATTGGTGGTGCCGCCATCATGATCGACACCATGACCGACAACCGCGTGCGCACCGTGGCCGAAGTGCGCCACGCGTTCAGCAAACACGGTGGCAACATGGGCACGGAAGGCTCGGTGGTGTTCCAGTTCAAGCACTGCGGCCAGCTGATTTTTGCCCCCGGAACCAGCGAAGACAAGGTGATGGAAGTGGCCCTGGAGGCGGGTGCCGAAGACGTGGTGACCGACGAAGACGGCGCGGTGGAGGTGCTCACGGCCCCGGCCGATTTTGAAGCCGTGAAGAACGCGCTGGAGGCCGCTGGCCTGACGGCCGAAGTGGCGGGCGTGACCATGCGGCCCGAAAACACCATCGAGCTGACCGGCGAAGACGCCGCCAAGATGCAAAAACTGCTGGATGTGCTGGAAGACCTGGACGACACCCAGGAGGTTTACCACAACGCGGCATTGTGACTCTGCCCCTAGAGCACCGCTTTTTCTTGCCCTGACCTGTTTTCCGACTGATATTCCCCCGAACCCTGCCCGGCAGCGCTGCGCTGCGGGCCAGGTTCACCAAAGGTTCCTATGAAAGTACTTGTGATTGGTGGCGGCGGCCGTGAACACGCGATGGCGTGGAAGCTGAGCGAGTCCCCCAAGGTGACCAAGGTGTTTGTGGCACCCGGCAACGGCGGCACGGCCTTGAACCCCAAGCTCGAAAACGTGGCGATCTCCGATGTGCGCGAGCTGCGCACCTGGGCCCAGGCCGAGAAGATCGCGTTGACGGTGGTGGGCCCCGAGGCCCCCTTGGCGGCCGGTGTGGTCGATGAGTTCCGTGCCAACGGTCTGCGCATCTTCGGCCCCACCAAAGCGGCTGCGCAGCTCGAAAGCTCCAAGGCGTTCAGCAAGGCCTTCATGCGCCGCCACGGCATCCCCACGGCCGACTACGACACCTTCACCGACCCGGCGGCGGCGCACGCGTTTGTGGACCGGCTGGGTGCGCCCATCGTCATCAAGGCCGACGGCTTGGCGGCGGGCAAAGGCGTGGTGGTGGCCATGACGCTGCAGGAGGCCCACGACGCCGTGGACTTCATGCTCGTGGACAACAAATACGGCGTGACGCACAACGAAGGTGGCGCGCGCGTGGTGATCGAGGAATTCCTCGAAGGCGAAGAAGCCAGCTTCATCGTGCTGTGCGACGACAAGAACGTGCTGGCCCTGGCCACCAGCCAGGACCACAAGCGCCTGAAGGACGGCGACGAAGGCCCCAACACGGGCGGCATGGGCGCCTATTCGCCCGCCCCCGTGGTCACGGCCGATGTACATGCCCGCGCCATGCGCGAGATCATCCTGCCCACGATTCGGGGCATGGAAAAGGACGGCATTCCCTACACCGGTTTTCTGTATGCGGGCCTGATGATCGACGCCAAGGGCCAGCCCAAGACGCTTGAATTCAACTGCCGCATGGGCGACCCCGAGACGCAACCTATCCTCATGCGCCTGAAAAGCGACTTCAGTGACGTGATGGCCGCTGCCGCTGACGGCAAGCTCGACCAAATGGAACTGCAATGGGACCGCCGCACCGCGCTGGGCGTGGTCATGGCCGCCCACGGCTACCCCGAGAACCCGCGCAAGGGCGACGCCATCACCGGTCTGCCCGCCGATGCGGACGATGCCGTGGTGTTCCACGCAGGCACGCAACTGAAAGACGGCGTGGTCAGCGTGACGGGCGGCCGGGTGCTGTGCGTCACCGTGCTGGCCGACAGCGTCAAGCAAGCGCAGCAGCGTGCCTATGACGTGGCGCGTGGCATCCAGTTTGATGGCGCGCAGTACCGTCGTGACATCGGCTTCCGTGCCCTGAAAAGCTGATGGCTGACGCGCAAAGCATGAATGCCGCCGAGACGGTGGCGCGCGTGCGCGGCTACCTGCAGGGCCTGCAGTCCCGCATCACCGGTGCCCTCGAAGCTGTCGAAGGCGAGGGCGGAGCACGTTTTCTTGCCGACGCCTGGAGCAAGCCGCCCGGCGAACCGCTGCAGGGCGATGGCATCACCAAGATCATGGAAGGTGGCCGGGTGTTTGAACGCGCGGGCTGCGGCTTCAGCCATGTGCGTGGCCCGCAGCTGCCGCCCTCGGCCACGCAGCACCGGCCCGAGTTGGCCGGTGCGCCGTTCGAGGCCATGGGCGTGTCGCTGGTGTTCCATCCGCGCAACCCGTATGTGCCCACGGTGCACATGAACGTGCGCATGATCGCCGCCGGGCACCCCGGCCAAGCTCCCACCTGCTGGTTTGGCGGTGGCATGGACCTCACGCCGTACTACGGGTTTGAGGAAGACGCCGTGCACTTTCACTGCACCTGCCGCGATGCGCTCAACGCCTTTGGTGAGGACAAGTACCCACGCTTCAAGCAGTGGTGCGATGAGTATTTCTTCCTCAAGCACCGCAACGAGCAGCGCGGCGTGGGCGGTGTGTTTTATGACGACTTCTCGGAGCTGGGCTTTGAACAAAGCCTGGCGATGACGCAGTCGGTGGGCGATGCCTTTCTGGGCGCCTACCTGCCCATCGTGGAAAAGCGCCAGAACATGCCCTTTGGCGAGCGCGAGCGCAACTTCCAGCTCTACCGCCGGGGCCGCTATGTCGAGTTCAACCTGGTGTGGGACCGGGGCACGCACTTTGGCCTGCAGTCGGGCGGGCGCACCGAGTCCATCCTGCTGTCCATGCCGCCGCTGGTGGCCTGGTCGTACCAGCGCTCTGACGCCGCCGATTCGGCCGAAGCCGAGTTGCTGCAGCGCTTTCTGGTGCGCCGGGATTGGCTGGCCAGCGCTGCTGCGGCGGCGTGCTGACGGGGTAAAAAGCGCAAAAGCTATAATTTCAATAGCTGGCCGCGCTTTTTACACAGGCGCAGGAGCCCTAAAACACCCCAAACCAACGCTGCGCCAGGTTGCAACACCGGCGCAACAACACGCAGCACCCGAGGCGCAGCCCTATTGGTTGCACGCCGTGTTGCGCGCTATATTGATCCATTCCCTCTCTAATCACCGCCTGATGACCACCTCCACCAAATCGGAAACCGCCGCCAAAAAAGACGTCACCAAACTCCAGCGCGCCATCGTGGATGGCCTGGAAGACGTCAAGGCGCAAGACATCCAGGTTTTCAACACCGAGCATCTCTCGCCGCTGTTTGAACGGGTGATCGTGGCATCGGGCACCTCCAACCGCCAGACCAAGGCCCTGGCCGCCAGCGTGCGTGATGCGGTCAAGGAAGCTGGGTTCTCCAAGCCCCGCATTGAGGGCGAGGACAACGGCGAGTGGATCATCGTGGACTGCGGCTCGGCCGTGGCGCACATCATGCAGCCCGCCATCCGCCAGTACTACCGCCTGGAAGAGCTGTGGGGCGACACCCCCGTGCGCCTGAAGCTGGGCGCTGCCAAGCCCCAGTCGAGCGCCGCTACCGAACTGGCCGAGAAGAAGTCGGCCCAGAAGGCCGCCAAGTCGGGCGCCAAAGCCCCTGCCAAGAAGGCAGCGGCCCCTGCGGTAGCCGCCCGCTCGGGCAAGGCCACGGTGAAGGCCGTCGCCAAGACCGTTGCGAAGACAGCCGCCAAGACGCCCGTCAAGGCAGCACCCAAGCCCGCCGCAAAAACGGCGGCCAAGGCGACACCTGCCAAGACAGCAGCCAAGACCACCGGTGCAGTGGCCGCCAAGAAGCCCGCCGCCGCCAAGACGCCTGTCAAGACGGTGGTGGTCAAGCCCGGCGGCGCCAAGAAGCCTGTGGCCAAGAAGTCGTCACCTGCAGCCAAGGCCCCCGCACGCGCCGCAGCCAAGCCAGCTTCTGCTTCGGCACCCAAGGCAGCTGCCAGCAAGCCCGCCGCCAAGAAGGCCCCGGCCCGCAAGGGTTGACCTGCGGCCGCAGGGCACCCGGCTGGGTGCGCTGCGGAAACCACCCCCACGCAACCAGGTTGATCCATGAAGCTGCTTATCGTGGCGGTCGGGCAGCGGGTGCCCGACTGGGCACAAACGGCCTACGACGACTATGCCAAACGTTTTCCGCCCGAACTCAAGGTCGAGCTCAAGGCCGTCAAGACTGAGCCACGCGGCTCCAAGACGCTGGAGACGCTCTATGCCGCCGAGCGTGAGCGCATCGAAGCCGCGATCCCGCGCGGCACGCGCGTGGTGGCGCTGGACGAGCGCGGCACCAACCTCACCACCAAAGCCCTGGCCGAACGCCTCAAGGGCTGGCAGCTGGGGGGTGATGATGTGGCGCTGGTCATCGGCGGCCCCGACGGGCTGGACCCGGCTTTTCGCCAGGCCGCGCATGAACGCATTCGCCTGTCCGACCTGACCCTGCCGCATGCCATGGTGCGCGTGCTGCTCATCGAGCAGCTGTACCGGGCCTGGTCGGTGAATGCCGGGCACCCCTACCACCGGGAGTAAGGCGGGTGCCCGTGCTGCAGGCTCGATTTACTATTGTTTTGATAGCTGCTGGCGTTTGATGGACAGGCGCTGGGGCCGATTTTTATTCAAAATCTGTTCATGCCTGACTTCATCTACCTCGCCTCCCAAAGCCCCCGCCGACGCCAGTTGCTCGAACAGCTGGGCGTGCGCCACGAACTGCTGCTGCCCAATGTGGACGGCGACGAAGCCGAGGACACCGAGGCCATCGAAGTGGTGTTGTCCGGCGAGGCGCCCACGGCCTACGTGGAACGCGTCACCGGCCTCAAGCTGGATGCCGCCGTGGCCCGGCGCGCCCGCCGTGGCCTGCCAGACGCCCCTATCCTCTGCTCCGACACCACCGTGGCCCTGGGCCGCACCATCTACGGCAAACCCGACGATGCAGAGCATGCCGCGCGCATGCTGGCCGAGCTGGCGGGGCACGAGCACCGCGTGCTCACCGCCGTGGCGCTGCAGGTGGGAGGCAAGCGGCTGGCTGCGCTATCGGTGTCGCGCGTGACCTTTGCCGCCATGACGCCCGCGCAGATCGACGCCTATGTGGCCACGGGCGAGCCGCTGGGCAAGGCCGGTGCCTATGGCATCCAGGGGCGGGCTGCGGCGTATGTGGAACACCTGGCGGGCAGCTATTCGGGCATCATGGGCCTGCCCATGTACGAGACTGCGCAACTGTTGCGCGCGGCGGGCTTCCCTCTATAAGCAAAAACAACAGGCTTACCCAGTCATGCAACAAGACATCCTGATCAATTGGTCGCCGCAGGAGACGCGCGTGGCCGTGGTGGAGCACGGCGCCGTGCAGGAGCTGCATATCGAGCGCACGCTGGAGCGGGGCCTGGTGGGCAACGTCTACCTGGGCAAGGTCTCGCGCGTGCTGCCGGGCATGCAGTCGGCCTTCATCGACATTGGGCTGGAGCGCGCGGCCTTCTTGCATGTGGCCGACGTGTGGCAACGCCAGCCCGATGGCGAGCCGCCCGCGTTCGCCCGCAAGACCGAACCCCAGGTGCCCATCGAAAAGCAGGTGTTCGAAGGCCAGGCGCTCATGGTGCAGGTCATCAAGGACCCTATCGGCACCAAGGGAGCGCGTCTGTCCACACAGATCAGCATCGCAGGCCGCCTGCTGGTGTTCTTGCCGCAGGACGACCATGTAGGCGTGTCGCAGAAGATCCCTCCTGCCGAGCGCGATGCCCTGCGCGCGCGCCTGCAGGCGCTGGTGGGCGACAAATCCACGGGCGGGGGCGGCGGCTTCATCCTGCGCACCAACGGCGAAGATTCCACCGACGAGGAACTGGCCGAAGACATCGCCTACTTGCGCAAGACCTGGGCGCGCATCAAGGAGGCATCGCTCAAGCTGCCCGCCATGTCGCTGCTGCACCAGGATCTTGATTTGCTGCAGCGTGTGCTGCGTGATCTGGTGGGCGACCACACGCAGACCATTCGGCTCGATTCGATGGAGCAGTTCCAGCGCCTGCGTGCCTTTGGGCAGGAGTTCATGCCCGCAGCCGCAGGCAAGCTGCAGCACTACAAGGGCGAGCGGCCTATTTTTGACCTGTACTCCATCGACGAAGAAGTGGCCAAGGCGCTGGGCCGCCGGGTGGAGCTGAAATCGGGCGGCTACCTCATCGTGGACCAGACCGAGGCGCTCACCACCATCGACGTGAACACCGGCGGCTACGTGGGCGCGCGCAATTTTGACGACACCATCTTCAAGACCAATCTGGAGGCCGCGCAGGCCATTGCCCGCCAGCTGCGCCTGCGCAACCTGGGCGGCATCATCATCGTGGACTTCATTGACATGGTGCGCGAAGACCACCAGCAGGCGGTGCTGTCGGAGTTCAAGAAGCAGCTTGCGCGCGACCGGGTCAAGACCATGTCGTCCGGCACTTTCTCGCAACTGGGCCTGGTGGAGATGACACGCAAGCGCACCCGCGAATCGCTGGCTCACATGCTGTGCGAACCCTGCGAGGTCTGCCAGGGCAAGGGCAGCGTGAAAACTGCGCGCAGCGTGTGCTACGACATCCTGCGCGAGATCCTGCGCGAAGCCCGCCAGTTCAACCCGCGCGAGTTTCGCGTGGTGGCCTCGGCCCGGGTGGTGGAGCTGTTTCTGGACGAGGAGAGCCAGCATCTGGCCGGGCTCTCCGACTTCATCAAGAAGCCCATCTCGCTGCAGGCCGAAAGCGCGATGGGGCAGGAACAGTACGACATCGTGCTGCTGTAGTTCCGGCGGCACGCCTGGAGGCCGCAGCCGCCAGCGTCAGCCTTCGATCCGCAATCAGGCCTCGATCTGCATGGCCGGGCGCGCCTGCACGCGTTCCAGCCAGGCCTGGACATGGCGGTGCGCCTTCACCGGTGCGCCCAAGTACACGCTGTAGCCCAGCACCGAGCCCACCACCAGGTCCACCAGCGAATAGTTGGCGCCCAGCATCCAGGGCTGCTGCGCGAGCCGCGCATCCAGCACCGCCAGCAGCTCATTCAACCCGCGCATCGCGGCGTCAGCGTGCACCGGGCTGCGCAGGGTTTCGTCCCCCTGCGTGGCCACCTGCAGGCGCACCAGCACCGCACCATAGGTCACATACGCCCAGGCGCACCACGACAGCGCTTGCAGCGCCTCGGGCGTGCCCGCAGCGGGCCACAGCCCACGCTCCACGCCAAAGCGGTGGCCCAGCCACAGGTGGATGGCCAGGGCCTCGAACATGGGGGCACCGTCCACGGTCATCGTGGGCACCTTGCCGTTGGGGTTCAGGGCCAGGTACTCGGGGCGGCGCTGCTCGCCGGTGCGGATGTCGATCTTCACGCGTTCGTGTGGCACGCCCAGTTCGGCGAGGGCGCAGGCGATGGGGGTGGCGCTGGACATGGGGTGCCAGTAGAGAACGATGGACATGGAGAACTCCTTGGTCGTGGTGGAAGAAAAGGTGTTGCCACTGTAAAAGCCATTGCGGACAATTTTGGTCCTCAATAAAAGGTACAGTGCCCACATGCTCAGTTCATCGACCCGCCTGTTGCGCCTGCTTTCGCTGTTGCAGACGCGTGCCCACTGGATGGGTCCGGAGCTGGCCGAGCGCCTGGAAGTGCACCCCCGCACACTGCGGCGCGACATCGACCGCCTGCGCCAACTGGGCTACCCGGTGCAGGCCAGCAGTGGCGTGGCGGGGGGGTACGCCTTTCGCGCCGGGCAGGCCCTGCCGCCGCTGCTGCTGGATGACGAGGAAGCCCTGGCGGTATCGATTGCGCTGCGCACGGCCACTGCGGGGGCGGTGGGGGGCATTGAAGAGCCCGCACTGCGCGCGCTCGTCAAGCTGGAGCAAGCCATGCCCGCGCGACTGCGCAAACGTGTGGACGCGCTGCGCGCCGCAATCCTGCCGCTCACACACACAGGGCCGGTGGTAGAGGCTTCGGTGCTGGCCACACTTGCGTTGGCCTGCCGTGACCAGTTGCGCACCGAATTCCAGTACCAGGACAGCCAGGGCCGCAGTGCGCAGCGCTCGGTCGAGCCACAGGGCGTGGTGCACACCGGCCAGCGCTGGTACCTGGTGGCGTGGGACAGGGTGCGCAACGACTGGCGCACCTTCCGCATCGACCGCATCGTGGGTGACCCGCAGGTGGGCGCACATTTCGCGCCCCGGGCCTCGCCCGACGGGGGTGATCTGAAGGGCTACGTGTCGCGCTCCATCTCTGCGCCGCACCATGCCGAGCAGGCGCGCGTGGTGCTGCACGCGCCCTACGCCGTCATGTCGCGCCGCATACCGCCGTCTGCCGGGGTGGTAAGCACCCTGGACCAGGGGCGGCGCTGTCAGCTGGAATGCGCAGCCAACGATTCGCTGGTGTACTGGCTGATGGCCCTCGATGTGGAGTTCGAGGTGCTGGCACCTGCCGCACTGAAAGAGCGGCTGCGCGTGGCGGGGGAGCGGGCGCTGCGGTGTGCGCTGTGAAAGCCCGTTGCTGACCCTTGGCGAAGGGGCTACAGGGTTTTGGTCAGCGTGACGATCACGCGCGACTTGTTCACGTGGCCGAAGAAGGCCTTCTTGTTGGCGCCGACCACGGCCGCACCCAGCGACAGGCCACCGCCGAAGTCATACGCGCCACCCAGGCTGTAGTCCATGTAGTTGGGCACACCGGTGTCCTTGATGTCGCTGGCAAAGCGCGTGAAGCCCACCGAGGCCTTCACCGTGACGCTGGGCGCCACTTCCTGGGCAAACGCGAAGTTCAGGTAGCCCGTGTTGCGGCCCTTCAGGCCAGAGCCGGACTTGGCACCGGCAAAGCCGAAGTAGTCCTTGGAGATGGTGTGCGAATACTTGGCAGTGAAGGGGCCCAGGGTGGCCGCGCCATACAGCTCGGTGGTGTTGCCATTGCTGTTGCCGGGGTAGATGTAGGTCAGCGCGCCCACATCGAAGTCAGCGCCTGCGGCCTTGAACTTGTAGCCGCCATACAGGTCGGATTCGAGCGAGTTGTTGGTCAGCCAGTCCACGCTGGAGTTCCAGTTGCCCACGTACCAGCCGGACTCGCCGAAGGCGTAATCAAAGCCGCCTTGCAGGGCGGGCTTGACAGCCTTGGCCTTGGTGGCGTCCTGGTCCTGGCCACGGAACTTGTAGTTGGTGGTCAGGCTGACGTTGCCGGTGAGCTGGGCACTGGCCAGCAGGGGCAGTGCGGCCAGCAGGGCGGTGGCGAATACTTTGAAAGAAGAACCGTTCATAGCAGCAATGTTTGAAAAAAGAACAAGAGCGCAAGCGTAGAAAAGCACGCGTATAAAGTTCGCAAAAATTGCGCCCCTTCGCGTCAAAGTTGCGCAAGTCTGCAGCCGCCGGGCATGGTGGCTTGTGTAGCGCATCCCCCCTACGTCGCCCTCGCCGGGCCCGCGTTTTTACGCCGTTTTTACGGCGCCCCCCACAGTCTGTGCACACTTTTTACGCCCACCTTCTCAGAATCAAACACCTGTTCTGATGCAGGAGTTGTCGATGGACGTGATGTGGATGGCCGCACTGGCGGCGTTGTGGGTGGTCATGGCCGAGGCCGTGGTTTTGCTGGGCAAATATGGCCCGGCCAAGGGGGCGCGTTCATGATCGGCATGGAAATGCTTTACGGTTTTGGCGCCATCGTGGCCCTGGTCTTGCTGGCCTACCTGGTGTTTGCGCTGATCTGCGCAGAGGAGTTCTGAGATGGATACCTCTGCATGGAGCCTGTTGGGGCTCTTCCTGATCGTGCTGGGCGTGCTGGCGTGGCCGCTTGGCAAATGGCTGGCCGCAGTCTGTGAAGGCCGCCTGCCAAGGTGGATGCATGCCGCCGAAAAACCTTTGTACAAGCTGGCCGGGGTCGCGCCAGACCAGATGATGCACTGGCGCAGCTATGCGCTGGCGCTGCTGGCTTTCAATGCCATCGGCGCTTTTGCGGTGTATGGCCTGCAGCGTTTGCAGCACCTGCTGCCGCTCAATCCGCAGGGCATGGCTGCCGTGTCGGGCGATTCTTCGTTCAACACCGCCATCAGCTTTGTCTCCAACACCAACTGGCAGGGCTATGGGGGCGAGTCCACCATGAGCTACCTCACGCAGATGCTGGGCCTGTCGGTGCAGAACTTCTTCTCGGCGGCCACCGGCATCGCTGTTGCGTTTGCGCTCGCGCGCGGCTTTGCGGCGCGCAGCACCGATGGCCAAGGCTTTGTGGGCAACTTCTGGGCCGATGTCACGCGCATCACGGCATGGGTGCTGGTGCCCATCGCGTTGGTGATTTCCATGGTGCTGGTTGGGCAAGGGGTGATCCAGAACTTTGACGCCTACAAGGATGTGGCAACGCTGGAGCCAACGGCCTATGAAGTGCCCAAGCTCGACGCATCGGGCCAGCCGGTGTTGGGCAGTGATGGCGCGCAGGTGATGGAAGCCAAGACGAGCAACACCCAGACCCTGGCCATGGGCCCGGTGGCGTCACAGGAGGCCATCAAGATGCTGGGCACCAACGGCGGTGGCTTTTTCAACGCCAACTCCGCCCATCCCTATGAGAACCCGACGGCCCTGACCAACTTCGTGCAGATGCTGGCGATTTTTCTGATTCCCGCTGCGCTGTGTTTTGCGTTTGGCCGTGTGGTGGGTGACCAGCGCCAGGGCTTTGCGATCCTGGCGGCCATGACGGTGATGTTTGTGGTGGCCGTGATTGCCGTGGTTTCCGCCGAGAAAGTCGGCAATCCGCAATGGGTGGGCCTGGGCGTGGAGCAAACCGCCAGCGCCTTGCAAGCAGGCGGCAACATGGAGGGCAAGGAGGTGCGGTTCGGCATCAACGCGTCGGCCCTGTTCGCCGCTGTGACCACTGCGGCCTCGTGCGGCGCCGTGAACTCCATGCACGACTCCTTCACGCCCCTGGGCGGCATGGCGCCGCTGGTGCTGATGCAGCTGGGTGAAGTGGTGTTTGGTGGTGTGGGCACGGGCCTGTACGGCATGCTGGTGTTCGCCATCCTCGCCGTCTTCATGGCGGGCCTCATGATTGGCCGCACACCGGAGTACCTGGGCAAGAAGATCGAGGTGCGCGAGATGAAGCTCACCTCGGCGGCCATCCTGGTCACGCCCATTTTGGTGCTGGTGGGCACGGCGATTGCCGTGGCCACGGACGCGGGCAGGGCGGGTATTGCCAACCCGGGCGCGCACGGGTTCTCTGAAATTCTGTATGCACTGACCTCTGCTGCCAACAACAACGGCAGCGCCTTTGCGGGCCTGTCGGCCAACACGCCGTTCTACAACACGCTGCTGGGGCTGGCGATGTGGCTGGGCCGCTTTGGCGTGATCGTGCCGGTGCTGGCCATTGCCGGTTCGCTGGCCGCCAAAAAGCGCCTGCCAGCCACGGCGGGCACCATGCCCACGCACGGGCCGTTGTTTGTCACGCTGCTGATCGGCACCGTGCTTCTGGTGGGTCTTCTCAACTACGTGCCCTCCCTGGCCCTGGGTCCGATGGTGGAGCACCTGATGCTTGGGGTTCAGTGAGGTATGGCAATGACCAAGAAAAAACCTTCTTCCGTTTCGCTGCTGGATGCAGCGTTGATCAAGACCGCGCTCTGGGGCGCACTGGCCAAGCTGAGCCCTTTTGTGCAGTGGCGCAACCCGGTGATGTTCATTGTGTACATCGGCAGCATCTTCACCACGCTGCTGTGGCTGCATGCACTCAATGCGCCTGAGGATGCGAGCATGCGCCCGGCGTTTGTGTTGGCCATCACGGTCTGGCTGTGGTTCACAGTGTTGTTTGCCAACTTTGCCGAGGCGCTGGCAGAAGGCCGCAGCAAGGCTCAGGCCGCCTCGCTGCGCGGGCTGCGCAAGGAGACCTGGGCCAAGAAGCTCAAGGAGCCGGTGCACGGCGCAGCATTCTTGCCCGAGCTGGCCACCAACCTGCGTCGCGGCGACGTGGTGCTGGTGGAGGCGGGTGATGTGATCCCGCTGGACGGCGAGGTGATCGAGGGCGTGGCCTCGGTGGACGAGAGCGCCATCACCGGCGAATCGGCCCCCGTGGTGCGCGAGTCCGGCGGCGATTTTTCTGCCGTGACCGGCGGCACCCGTGTGTTGTCAGACTGGCTGGTGGTGCGCGTGGCGGTGAACCCGGGCGAGTCGTTCCTCGACCGGATGATTGGCATGGTGGAGGCCGCCAAGCGCCAGAAAACGCCCAACGAGATTGCGCTGACCATTTTGCTGGTAGCGCTGACCATCGTGTTCCTGGTCGTCACCGTGACCCTGCTGCCGTTTTCGATCTTCAGCGTGCAGGCGTCGGGAGTGGGCACCGTGGTTTCGCTGACTGCACTGGTGGCCCTGCTGGTGTGCTTGATTCCCACCACCATTGGCGGTCTGCTGTCCGCCGTGGGGGTGGCGGGCATGAGCCGCATGATGCAGGCCAATGTGATCGCCACCTCGGGCCGGGCCGTGGAGGCCGCAGGCGATGTGGACGTGCTGCTGCTGGACAAGACCGGCACCATCACCCACGGCAACCGCCAGGCCAGCGCGTTCCTGCCAGCGCCGGGTGTGTCCAGGGCGCGCCTTGCACGCGCCACGCTGCTGGCGTCGCTGGCAGATGAAACGCCTGAAGGCCGCAGCATCGTGGAGCTGGCCCGCCGCGAGGGCGTGGAAGGCCAGAACCCGCAGGGCGTCAAGCTGGTGCCCTTCACGGCGCAGACCCGCATGAGCGGCGTGGACCTGCCTGCGGGCGAGGGGCAGCCCGAATCTGCGGGCACCATGCTGCGCAAGGGGGCCGTGCTGGCACTGGCCAAACATGTGGAAGCCCTGGGCGGCAAGATGCCGCAGGATGTGATGAGCGCGGCCGACCAGGTGGCCCTGCGGGGCAGCACGCCCCTGGCGGTGGCCGACGGCAACCATGTGCTGGGCATCGTCGAGCTCAAGGACATCGTCAAGGCGGGCATCAAGGAGCGCTTCATCGAGCTGCGCCGGATGGGCATCAAGACCGTGATGATCACCGGCGACAACAAGCTCACGGCAGCGGCCATCGCGGCCGAGGCAGGGGTGGACGACTTCCTGGCCGAAGCCACACCCGAAGACAAGCTGGAGCTGATCCGCAAATACCAGGCCGAAGGCCGCCTGGTGGCCATGACCGGCGACGGTACCAACGATGCCCCCGCGCTGGCCCAGGCCGACGTGGCCGTGGCCATGGGCAGCGGCACGCAGGCCGCCAAGGAGGCGGGCAACATGGTGGACCTGGACTCCAACCCCACCAAGTTGCTGGAAGTGGTGGAGACCGGCAAGGCGCTCTTGATGACGCGCGGCTCGCTGACCACCTTCTCCATCGCGAACGATGTGGCGAAGTATTTCGCCATCGTGCCGGCCATCTTCGTGTCCACCTATCCGCAGCTGTCCGCGCTCAACGTCATGCAGTTGGCCAGCCCGTCATCCGCCATCCTGTCGGCCGTGATCTTCAATGCGCTGGTGATCGTGTTCCTGATTCCCCTGGCCTTGCGCGGCGTGCGCTACCGCCCGGTGGGTGCGGCGGCGCTGCTGCGGCGCAACCTGGCCATCTATGGGCTGGGCGGGCTGCTGGTGCCGTTTGTGGGCATCAAGCTGATTGACTGGATACTTGTGGCCGTCGGGCTGATCTGAGGAGATTCTGATGAAAAACATTCTTCGCCCCGCGCTGGTGCTGTTTGCCTTGTTGAGCGTGCTGACCGGGCTGCTCTATCCGCTGGTGGTGACGGGCGCCGCCCAGGCGGTGTTCCCCCAGCAGGCAGCGGGCAGCCTGGTGCAGCGCAACGGCCAGACCGTCGGTTCGTCGCTGATTGGTCAGAACTTTTCAGACCCAGGGCATTTCTGGGGCCGCCCATCGGCCACGGCGCCCATGCCGTACAACGCGGCTGCGTCCGGGGGCTCCAACCAGGGGCCGCTCAATCCGGCGTTGGCCGATGCCGTAAAGGCGCGCGTGGAAGCCCTGCGCGCGGCCGACCCCGGCAACACGGCCCCCGTGCCGGTGGATCTGGTCACGGCCTCGGCCAGTGGCCTGGACCCGCACATCAGCCTGGCTGCGGCGCAGTACCAGGCCGGGCGCGTGGCGCGGGCCCGCAACCTGCCGGTGGCCAGCGTGAATGCCGTGATTGGCAGGCACGCGGAGCAGCCGCTGTGGGGGCTGCTGGGTGAGCCCCGGGTGAACGTGCTGGCGTTGAACATGGCACTGGATGGCCTGCGCTGACATGCACGGGGCATTTATTTGGCACCGATACTCGTTGATGCATGACTGACATCCAGCGCCCAGACCCCGACGCCTTGATTGCGCAGTTGCGTGCCCAGGAAGAGCAGACCCAACGGGGCAAGCTGCGCATCTACTTTGGTGCCAATGCCGGGGTCGGCAAGACCTGGGCCATGCTCAGCGCCGCGCAGCGCGAGCGGCGCGCCGGGCGCGACATCCTCATCGGCGTGGTGGAAACCCATGGCCGCGCGGAAACCGCTGCGCTGCTGGAGGGACTGGAGTCGCTGCCCCTGAAGCAGGTGGAGTACCGGGGCCGAACCCTTTCCGAGTTTGATCTGGATGCGGCCCTGGCCCGCAAGCCTTCCATCCTGCTGGTGGATGAACTCGCGCACTCCAATGTGCAGGGTTCCCGCCACGCCAAGCGCTGGCAGGATGTGCAGGAGCTGCTGGCTGCTGGTATCGATGTGTGGACCGCGCTCAACGTCCAGCATCTGGAAAGCCTCAACGGCACGGTGGGTGCCATCACCGGTGTGCGCGTGCACGAAACGGTGCCTGACACCGTTCTGGACAACGCTGACGAGGTGGTGCTGGTCGATGCCACGCCCGATGAGCTGATCGCCCGTCTGGGTGCGGGCAAGGTCTATGTGCCTCAGCAGGCCGAGCGTGCGGCGCAGAGCTTTTTCCGCAAAGGCAACCTGATCGCCCTGCGCGAGATTGCCCTGCGGCGCACGGCAGAGCATGTGGAGGACGACGTGCTGGGCTGGCGGGTGGAGCAGTCGGGTGCTTCCGGCAGCCGCGTGGCCAGTGCCTGGAACACCTCGGGCAGCATCCTGGCCTGTGTCGGGCCCCATGAAGATGCGGCGCAGACGGTGCGCACAGCCGCCCGCCTCGCAGGGCAGCTCAATGTGA